>JBBQCU010000073.1:0-10751 GCA_038319065.1 Methylococcales bacterium | reverse complement strand
TTATGTCTATTTTCTAAATCATGAAAAGTGATTAATTTACCCCCATTAATTTCATAATCAGATGGGATACTTATAGACATTTCAGTAAGAAATTTTCGAATCTGTTTGCGTTGATTTCTAGCTTTCCGTCCGTTGCTTGTTTCAAGAACTTCTGGAATTAAATCCGCCACATATAGAGTGGATGGAAAATAAAGCTCAACCAGATTTGCAGTGATTTTTTCAAAAATATCAGATGGCGGGTCAAAGTCTTTATCAGAGAGTCCTGCGTCACAACCTCTGGTATAAGATCGTAAGATATTAACTGCTTTGTCGAGTACCCGAGGACTGGCATCTGCTGCCTTAGCGGCTATATCGGAAAAATCTAGCACATCACGAGTAACACTAAACAAGAATGTGTCTTGAATGATTTGATCAATGGCGGATTGTGAATAGCTTGCTTGTTTTTTTGTGAGGATAAATATGATCAACTGATCATATTTTTCGTTCAAGCTATATCTCAAGAATGTTGATATTGAGTCTTTAATTTTTCCCAGGCTGGGGGTTGATGTTACCTGGATAGCAATACGGGCTTTATCATCTGCTAAATCAATACCCGGAAAATTTTGTTTTTCTTCATTGTTTAAATTACGAAGTTGAGTGAACCCATGTAATTCCTGAAACAATCCGCAAACAAGGTCTTCACAGACTTTGTTAATATCAAAATGCCCCATCGATGATGAGTTTTCAATTTCTCGTGACAAAGAAGTGAGTTCTTCTCGAAATTCGTTTATTAATGATAGATGTTTCAATATCTTTCCTGCTTAGTGCCACCTGTTAGTATAAATGCTTTTTGATATTCAATTGACAACAAAAATAATGCTCCATTTTAATGAATAACAGCAACACCAGTTCGGTGACGTAATCGCTGTAGTTGATGCCGTCGTCACGCATCACGTCACAGAGGTTCCAGAGTTTTTGTACAATGTCGTTGTTGGTCATTGGGTGTATTCGGTAAATTGATCGTTATCGGTGGTCATCAGTTGCATGAGTTTGGGGTGTACAAACAGCTTTTCTTTTCCCACTTGCATTTCATTCAATACGCCGATTTCGGCCAGCTGTTTCAAATAAACCGAAGCGGTCTGGCGTTTTGCGACATTGGCATCAACCAGGTTTTGAATTCGGCAGTAAGGCTGTTCGAAGACAATTTGTATCAGTTCGTGGCTGTAAATCTTGGGTAATTGCTTACGTACAAAAAGGGTGGTGTGTTCAATCAAGCCACGCACGGCGTTAATTTTCCGAGTAGTCCATTCGGCGGTTTGCTGCACGGCAGCGAGCATATATAAAATCCAGTCCTGCCATTGCTGTTCTTCGGTTACACCAGTAAGCAAGCGATAATAATCGTTTTTGTGGCGGACGATGTAATAGCTCAAATACAGGATGGGCAGCGTCAGCAGTCCTTTTTCAATTAGCAGTAAGATATTGAGTATGCGTCCTGTGCGCCCGTTGCCGTCCAGGAATGGGTGTATGGCTCCAAATTGGTAGTGTGCTACCGCCATTACGATCAAGGGATCCAGTTCATTTGACTCATGTATAAAGTGCTCCCAGTTGGCTAACAGGTTACGAAGTGTGTCTTCTCCCACAGGCGGCGTATAGATGACTTCCTGGTTAACCGTATTGGCAATCGTGGTGCCCGGCACTCTGCGTATGTCCATGTCTGCACCTTTAATAGTGCTGCATACAGCGACTGCCGTTGAGGTGCTTCAGGGTTTGGATTTTAGCGAGATGAAGCCCTGATAGAGCGCCATGCGGTAACGTAAAGCTTCCCTGGTTGCAGGATCGGCCTGTGAATGCTCGTTGGCAAACTGGAATAGCTTGTCTGTGGTGGTGACGATATTTTCTATTTCGGAGCTGTCCTTGGCTTCCAATAGCGGCAAGGTGTTAATGAGCAAGCCCTGATTAGGCAGCAGTTCACCCGCCTGTTTTAGTTCTGCCAGTGCCGCACGCGCGCTGATGCAGGCTTTGAGGACTGCACTGGTTTCCAGTTCAATGGGCGGTGGTAATGGGGGTAAATCATTATAGGGTTGGCGTGGATCAAAACTCATGTACGGCTGCTTATGTTTATAAAGCTCTTAAATATCGACACGAGTTGAGTATATGTCGATGCGATCGACATGTCACATATTTTATGTCGATAAAATTTAATATTTTCGACATGAGATATTGCTACAGGTGTTAAGCACTTAACCAAAGCTGTTTTTTAAAGGAATGAGGGCCTCGCCGATGGCCGCCTGACGGATGAAACCGATAATGCTGGCGGCAATGGCTTGATTGGTCTGGCTGTACCAGGCGCTTCGCAGATTGGCTTCCGTATAGCCGTGTTGATCGAGCAGCAGGCGGATTTCCGTGAGTTGTTCGCGGGTAAGGTCTTTGGGTTTATTGACGATGACGCCCAGCGCCGCCGACTGGTTAAGCTGTTCCCGGATAAAGTGATTAAAGCTGTCCAGGTAATCGGCCGGTTTTTCGTTGACTCCGTAAGTTTGGGTGCGGCTTTTCAATTCATCGGCGCCTTCGTAAATCAGTGGCAAACGATCCGAACCCAGCAATGCGTTGACCTCTTCCAATTGCTTGAGTAAACCGCTGTGGTTTTGGACAAAAACTGCTGCCTGCAGAGGGCCGAGATGGTGCAAGTGCTGATGCAATTTGCCGGGTTCGACGCCCCAGAGCACTTCCAGTTCATCAAGCTTTTGCTTGAGTTGCGGCTTTTGTTCGGCATTTTTGACGGCTTTGCGGAGTACTCGCATGATTTTTTGACTGATGACATCGAGCACATCATGAGCGTGGCTGGTTTCCGCTTTGTTGCCCGGTGCCGTCAAGCTGTTGGGATCGGTCAACTCTTGTAACAATTGATCCAGGGTGACATTGGGATCTTTGACCAAGGGCTTCATTGAGCTGACGTCTTGCAGTGCCGCATAAATATCGACGGGATCATAGATTCTGAATACGGTTTTACCTATTTCATCGCAGCGGCGGGTAGCGCGCCCCAGCATTTGCTCAAAGAGAATACCTGGTTAAAGCTTTCAGTGATGACGCGGCGGTTAAAGGCTTCAACTTCAAAATCAAGTTCATCTTCCAGCTCAGCCAGTTCTATTTCGCCGGTTTGGGTATTGGTAACGCTAACCTGGATGCCTTTGTCAAAATGAATGCCGTTTTGACTGAGCAGGGTTTCGTAGCGGATCGGCGGTTTATGGTCGATCAGCCAGTCATCGGCTACCGCTTCACGGTAGCTGTAGGTAAAAACCGGTTTGCCGAAAATCTCGGTGGCATGTTTGGCGGGTGTCGCAGTCAGGCCGATTTTGACGGCATCAAAATAATCGAGCACACGGCGGTAGCTTGATAAATATTGTGCGATATCGCGAATCGCCAATTCACCATCCGTCATTTCCTGATCCAGGGTGTAACCGCGATGCGCTTCGTCAATGATGATGCAGTCGTAAGTATCGATATTGGGCGGGTTTTCGGATTGATAAATCCGCTTGACCATCGCTTGCACGGTAGCCACCTGAATGCGGGTTTCTGCCTCGGCCGCCATATAGCCGAGCAGGGCGACATTATAGATTTTAGACAGCGTCTGGTTTTGTTCTAATGGCGAGTCGTTAAAGAAGTCGATGGCTTGTTCACCTAATGCGGTGCGATCCACTAAAAACAAAATGCGTTTAATCAGCCAGTTGTTTGACAAAAGGGCGGGCATTACAGGAATAGACAAACGGAATCTGGTAGTGGCCTTCTTCGTTGTCTGCCCAGGCAATGGTTCTACCTTCGATCTGCCAAGCGGGCTGCATGTTTGGATTTTGTTTGAAACCGCGCGAATAGCGTTCGGCTTGGGGGATTTTACCGGCAACATTGACGTTTTCGCGTTTGGCTTCCACAACGGTAACCGGCGTTAAACCGGCAAATAGGACATAATCGGCAGATTGGTTGCCTTGCGTGGGCCATTCGGCAATGGCTTTGTTTTTGCCTTTTTCCGGGCGTGCGCCTTTTTGATAAGTCAATTGTTCGGTGTCGGCTTCCCAGCCTGCGGAAATAAGCTGTTGATCGATCAGAATGCGTGTCAACTTTTCATTGAGGGATAGCTGTGCGGTGGCTTTCTGGATGCTCGCGCTGAGTTGCTGCGGAAGCTGTTGCCGGTTTTCCAGTTCTGTCTGCATCGCTTTAAGACGCGCGTCGAAGGCTGTGCGTTCATCTTTTAGCTGCTTTTCGTGCGCTATCGCCAGTTGCTGAAAGGAGCGAGCTTCCGTGTCCATGAGTTCAGCTAATTCTGCATATTCCTCTTTAACTTGATGGATATAACCGGTTTTGCGCATTCACTCATTAGTCTCCTAAACTCTCAACAGGAATAAAGCGCCGAATAAACTGCTTAAGGAGAAAGCTGCTCAAGGCTTGGCATGCATGCCTTGCAATATCCGTTGGCATGGGTACTACTGTTTTTGGTTTTTGTTTTATTTAGCCGGACGAGACACATTTATTTCAAACAGATTACGTTATCTACCTCGAAACGCCTTACTATATAGGAATCATTGAATTTCGTCATTCATTGCTTAACGGACCCTTTTGAGATATGTATTCATCCAAGTATTCCATGAGGCAGCAGAAGAGCAGTAGAACTTGCCAGTTTTGAATTCATTGTTGGAATCCGCACTGCATAGTTAAACCACCAATCGATTCAGTGGTCACTTGTGGAGATCCGGTGTTTAGCTTTCTTATCATCCATGATGGTTGTGGATTGACGCAGAGATAACCAGTAGTATTTTGATTGATTATCTTCCATCGATATAAAAAATCAGCAAGGACACTCAGTTATGTTCATTTATTCGTTGCCCTTATTTTTTAGTCCTATTGGTTTAGCAAGTCCGGTAGAGTTGCTGATGATTTTTATGGCTCTGTTTGTAGTGCTGTTAATAAGTTCGCCGCTGTGTGCGGATAATTTGCAGAAGCAATCCCTGGATAATTATCTGTTTGCTGCATGGAGTGGCAGTCTGGCATTGAAGAGGGTGTTCTGGCCTTTTTTTGTAATCCTGAACGCTTGTTTGTACACGGCAGATACGCTCGCAAAAGCCGGGATGTTAACTGTATCCAGCTGGGATGACGTGCACTTGATGTTATTGCTGCCGATTGTCTGGTGGACAACAGCTATTTGGCGATGCTCAGCAAACACCGGTCTACGCTTTTGGGCAGCTTGCGCTCGCTTGCTGACGCTGGCGGTGTTTTTTGAGTATGGCTTGAAGTTATTGATACGCATGGACTATCCACGCATCTTCTTTGGCTGTGAGGAATTGTTGCTGGATTATGGCAGCTGTTTTTAAGCAGTGATTTATCCTCCCGGCACCCCGGAAAACCGGCTACCCTCTTTAGGTGGGACAAAAAGACCAGATTTGCCTTTATGCTAAAAAAACATTACCAAAGTTTGAAATATTAGTTATTCAGGTAAAATGAATAGCTTCGTGTCACATTATGGCGCTAATCATTACTGTTTAATTCCGTATATAGCTTATGAAAATACTTATTCTTGGGGCCGGTGTTACCGGTTCGTCGGTTGCCGAGGCGTTAGCGAGTGAAGAGAACGATATTGTCGTTATTGATTTCAAGCAGGAGTTCCTTGATGCCTTAAAAGAACGTTTTGACATTGGCACAGTCTGCGGTAATGCCGCGCATCCCAGTGTTTTGGAACAGGCTGGAGTAAACAATACTGACATGGTGATAGCGGTAACCGATAGTGATGAGACCAACATGTTGGCATGTATGATCATTAATGCGCTGTATACCCGCCCGAAAACAATTGCACGTGTGCGGGCCATCGATTATCTGAAAAATCCAAAATTATTTGGCCCGGATGGCATTCCAGTCGATATTGTTATCAGCCCGGAACAAATCGTCATGGAGTCTATTCGTAACTTAATTGAGTTTCCAGGGGTTTTACATGTTTCCGATTTCGCAGGCGGACGGGTTCGGCTGTTTTCGGTTAAAGTGGTAGCGGACGGGTTTTTAACGGGAAAAAAAATCAAGACACTGAAAGAGCGTTTGTCCGACGGCAAAACTCGTGTAGTGGCTATTTTCAGGCAGGGTAAGCCGTTGTGCGTAACCGGAGAAGCAAGTATCGAAACCGGGGATGAAGTATTTTTGGTGGCGCCCTGCAAAGAAGTGCGGCGGGTATTGACCGAACTGAACAAATTAGAGGCCCCGTTAAAGCGCATTATCATCGCCGGTGGAGGACATATCGGTAAACGTTTGGCGCTTGCTTTGGAAAATGATCATCAGGTGAAAATCATTGAAAAAGACCCAATACGCGCGAAAAGAATCGCCAATGATCTTGGTAAGACGGTGGTGCTTTTAGGTGATTGCGCCGATGAAGCGCTGTTACTGGATGAGTCCATTGATAGCGCGGATTTGTTTTGTGCGATTACCGATAATGACGGTGTCAACATTATCTCCGCTTCTTTGGCAAAGAGCCTAGGGGCACGAAAAACAATCTGTCTGCTTAATCATAAATCCTTCACTAAATTATTGGCTGGTACGGGTATTGATGTCACCGTGTTGCCCAATCAGGAAACGCTGGGCAGTATTCTAAAGCATGTGCGTCGCGGTGACGTAGCGCAAGTCACCTCCCTTTGCGGAGGTACCGCGGAAGCTATAGAAGCGATTGCGCATCTTAGTGATGATGAAGATTCTGTCGTAGGTCGCCGTGTGGACACCATTAATTTTCCTGCCGGCATTGTAATAGGCGCTTTGATTCGCAATCAGGAAGTAATTTCGATCCACCACGATACCATTTTTAAAGAAGGCGATCATGTAGTGATGTTCGCGATGGATAAAAAACTGGTTGCCAACATCGAGCAAACTTTTCAACGTATTTGATAAAGACAGGTAAATGTGCAAGGTTCAATGCGAACCCGCATCAACAACCTTGATCTAGAATCTTGAGTCTTGAACCCATCTTATGAATCTCATTCTTATTATTATCCATATCTTTGGCCTGGTCACGATGGGTTTTGGCGGTTTAATGTCGACTTGCCTGATAGTGTCAAAAATAGCCAATGACGGTGCTACGGCCGCTTTTTTTGAAGGGTCTTTGATTACCTTTTTACTGGGTGCGGTGATGTTTTTTCCGACGTTATGGACACCTAAAAAGGTATCCCGCCAAGCAGGTTTTTTGCTGGTAGCGTCCATCTGGTCATTAACTCCGGTGCTTTGTACCATTCCGTTGATGATTTATATGCCAACAATCAGTTTTAATGATGCTTATTTTGAGACTGTTTCCGGTCTCACGACGACGGGCGCAACTATACTGAGTGGCATTGACAATTTACCGATGTCGATTAACCTTTGGCGATGTGAATTGAGTTGGGTCGCGGGAATGGGTACTATTATTTTCGCGGTAGCTATTTTGCCTGTCCTGGGCATAGGCGGCATGCAATTATATAAAGCGGAAACGCCGGGGTCTGTCAAAGAATCCGATTTGCCCCCCCGTATCGCTCAAGCCGCGAAAACCTTGTGGTTGGTTTATGTGGGCATTACGATGGCTTGTATTATTGCATTGCGCCTGGCCGGGATGAATTGGTTCGATTCAATTTGCCATGCGTTTTCCGCGATGAGTCTAGGTGGATTTTCCACGCATGACAGCAGTATAGGATTTTTCGATTCGTTTTCTATTGAGATGGTGCTAACAATATTCCAATTGTTAGCGGCTATTAATTTTTCTACCCATTTCGTGGCGCTTAAAAAGCAATCACTAAACCCTTATATTGAAGATAGGGAGGCTAGATACTTTCTGACGTTAGTCTTGGGGAGTAGTATTTTAGCGGCATTGGTATTGTGGCACGCAGGGACTTACCCGGATTTTTTTACCGCCCTGCGCTACGCAACCTTTAATTTGGTTAGCATCGCCACTGATTGCGGCTTCTCCAACCAGGATTTCAATCACTGGCCTATTTTTGTGCCGATGTGGATGTTGTTTCTAAGTTGTATTTCCGCTTCATCCGGTTCTACGGGTAGCGGTATTCGTATGATTCGAACCATTATTTTAATGAAGCAAACACGCCTGGAGATGTTTAAATTTATTCATCCTTTTGCAGTCAGGCCATTAAAAATCGGCGACATGGTTGTCAGCACTCACATTGTTAACTCTGTGACCGGGTTCATTTTCCTGTATTTTATTAGTATTGTTATCCTGGTATTTACGTTGCTATTGAGCGGCATGGATTTTATGACTGCCTTCTCCGCGATAATCGCTTGCTTTAACAACGCAGGCCCTGGATTAAATGAAGTCGGCCCTGCGTCTAATTTCGCCAGTCTGAACGATTTTCAAAAAGCCGTATGCACTTTTGCGATGCTTTTGGGCCGTGTGCAAATTTTTTCCATCGTTATTTTATTCGTGCCGGAATTTTGGCGAAAGTAGAGTCTTCAAGATTATTTTTTGCATTATGGCCGGATGATCAAACCAGACTGGAACTGGTGCGTTTGAATCGCCCTATCGAGGCTAAAGGCTTCAGGACGCTGCAGCCGCACAACTTCCATGTAACACTGGTGTTTTTAGGGTATGTAGATACAGCTTCTCAATTATTGATTAATCAAAGCGTCAAGGGTATTTCTGCCAAACCTTTTGTCTTGACGTTTGATCAGCTGAGTTATTGGAGTAGACCCCAGGTTCTATGTCTTACCTGTTCACAATTAATTGATGAGGTGGAGAGGTTGGTAGCCGAGTTGAATAGGGAAGTTGCAAGTTGCGGTTTACAAACGGATACCAGACCTTATAGACCGCATATTACCCTCGCCAGACATGCCCGTTATTTGCCGGATATAAACTTTGAACCGATACATTGGCGCGCTGAATCATTTTGTCTGGTTGAATCTTGCAGTGAGCCGGGCGGAGTTTTTTACAAGGTAAGGCAGCATTGGCCTTTTATTCAATATCTTTAACCTGACTGGTAAAGCTGCCCATGGCAACTCGCGTTTCAACCATGTCACCCGGCTTTAACCCTTCCGTGGACAGGATGATCTGCCCGGATGTTTGGTGAATTACCAGCGCATAGCCCCGGTTTAGCGTTGCTAATGGGCTGACGGCGTGTAGTGTTTGGCTGACATTTAATACCCGTTGATTGAGCCGCTCCAGTTTGTGGCGGGTTACGGCAATCAGACGTTTGCTCAAATAGTCTTGTTTTTGTTTATAATTGTTTATAGTTACGGCAGGATTGTGTTGCCATAATTTTGCTATTATTGCCTCAACAAGGCTTTTGTTGTGGCGAAGTCTTGTCTGCATGGCCTGATTGAGTCTTGATTCAAGCTCATCCATCCGTTGTGCATTTCTGGCCAGTTTCTGTCCGGGATGTTGTTGTTGCAAGCGTTTGCTTAACCACTCCAATGTCTGCTGTTTCTGGCTTAATTTGCGTTGCAGTTGTTGTTGCAATCGTGCTTCCAAATGAATGAATCGGGACAGCCATTCCTGCTGATCCGGGGTGGCATGTTCAGCGGCTGCCGAGGGTGTTGCCGCGCGTAAGTCCGCGACAAAATCGGCAATGGTCACGTCTGTTTCATGGCCAACGGCTGAAATGACCGGGATTTCGCTGGCGAAGATTGCACGGGCAACCATTTCTTCATTGAAAGCCCAAAGATCTTCCAGTGAACCGCCGCCCCGTCCTAAAATAATGACATCGCATTGCATTTGTTCATTGGCCATTGCTATGGCCCTGGCGATTTCATATTTTGCGTTGTCGCCCTGAACGGCAACCGGATAAATAATAACCGGTACCGCTGCAAAACGTCTTCGTAATACCGTAAGTATGTCCCTGATAGCTGCGCCGGTTGGTGAAGTAATGACGCCGATTGTTTTGGGAAGGGTAGGGAGGCTTTTTTTGTTTGCGGCATCGAACAGGCCTTCTTCCGACAGCTTGAACTTCAAGACTTCAAACGCTTTTCTTAATGCACCGTCTCCTGCTTCTTCAATATGCTCGACGATGAGCTGGAAATCACCTCTGGGCTCATATAGACTGACTTGCGCTTTAACGACTACCTGTTTACCGTTTTCCGGTTTAAATGCCAGCCTGCGTTGCTGCGTCCGGAACATTGCACAACGTACCTGAGCATTGGCGTCTTTCAGGGAAAAATAAAGATGACCTGAAGAGGGCATAGTTAAATTGGAGATTTCGCCTTCAACAAAAACACTCAGAAAATGCTCGCTGAGTAATTGACTCGTTGCCCGGTTAAGCTGGGTAACAGTCAGTATATTGCGCTGTGCAGGCGTTAATGAGGGGCTCATTGTTCTATTGCGTAGATTGATTGCGGAGTTATATAACAGTCTATTGTAAAATAACCGGTTTTCATGCACAAAGAAAGAGGATATTCATGGCGTGGTTGCTTTTATTTTCTGCGGGATTCGTCGAGATAATTTTTGCTTTAAGTCTTAAATATAACCAGGGGTTCACCAAACTTTGGCCCAGCATTATCACTGCGATATCAGGCATTGGCAGCTTCGGTTTGTTGATGTGGGCGCTCAAAACCTTGCCAATAGGGACGGCGTATGCAGTTTGGACAGGTATGGGAGCGGTGGGAGTGGCTATATTGGGCATCATTTTATTTAAAGAATCAGTTGATTGGTTCCGGATACTGTCTCTTACTCTAGTAATTGCCGGAATTATCGGGCTTAAACTAACGGATAGCCAGTAACATGCTACACCTTATTTTTCAGTCGCCCATTGAAATAGCCATTCTGGAACGCATTGATT
>JBBQCU010000072.1:0-10751 GCA_038319065.1 Methylococcales bacterium | reverse complement strand
TTTAACACCTTACGCACTTTATCTTCGGGCATTTCCATACGCTCGGCCAGTTCTTCAGGTGTTGCTTCCCGCCCCATTTCCTGCAAAATCTGCCTGGAAATCCGGTTCAATTTATTGATCGTTTCGATCATATGCACCGGGATACGAATGGTTCTTGCCTGATCCGCGATGGATCGGGTAATAGCCTGCCTGATCCACCACGTTGCATAAGTAGAAAACTTATAACCACGACGGTATTCAAATTTATCTACCGCTTTCATTAAGCCAATATTACCTTCCTGAATCAAATCCAGAAACTGCAAACCGCGGTTAGTATATTTTTTAGCAATCGAAATAACCAACCGCAGGTTTGCCTCGATCATTTCCTTTTTTGCGCGCCTTGCTTTGGCTTCACCAATAGACATACGCCGGTTAATGTCTTTTAACCCGCTAATGGTCAAACCATACTCTGCCTCGATATCCGCTAATATTTTTTGCGCTTTTCTTAACTCTTTTTCCCGGCTTTTCAAAGCTTCCGAGTAGCTATGTCCGCCATATAAATATTGATCCAACCATTCTGAACTGGATTCATTTTCAGAAAATGAAGCAATAAAATCCTTCCGTGACATATTTGCTTCTTTAACAAAAATATCCAGAATCAGCTTTTCCTGCTCACGAACAATAGCGATACCATTGGGGATAATGGCCGTTAATTTTTTTAAATATTGCGGCGTCCACTTAAATTCCATGAATAAATCAGCCAATACTTCGAAGGCTTTTTCGGTTTTATCACTGGTATAACCATGCTTTTTGATCGCTGCTGAAGCTATTTTTAATTGCTTTCTAAGTGCCTCGACTTTTTCCTGAACTTCTTCGAAATTAAGCCCTTTCAGTTCGTCTTCAGCACCGGCGGCCTCTTCAATAACTTCAATGGCAGGCAAAGCTGCAACCAAATCCTCTGCACTACTTAAATCAACAAAACCCGAAATTAAGTCAGTCAGGCGTAAGTCGCCCTCTGTTCCGGAAACGGCATCAAATGATTGCAAAAAATCCTCAACAACAACACAGGATCGAGCAATGGCTTTAACAAGCTGCTGTTGTCCTTCTTCAATACGCTTGGCAATTTTTAATTCGTCGGCGCGAGTTAGCAACTCTACGGAGCCCATTTCACGCATATACATGCGCACAGGGTCTGTAGTTCTGCCAAACTCACTGTCAACAGACGCTAAAGCGGCAACTTCTTCTGCATCTTCGTCATCTGAAGTGACGGCAGCTGAATCGGTAATAAGCGAGTCTTCATCAGGTGCAGTTTCATAGACCTGAATGCCCATCTCATTGATCATGCCAATGATGTCTTCTATTTGTTCAGGATCAACAATATCACTGGGCAAGTGATCATTAACCTCGGCATACGTCAGGTATCCCTGCATTTTGCCTTTGGCTATCAATTGTTTAAGCTGGGACTGTTGTTGTTCTTGATTCATCATTCACTCACTGAAAATTCTGTTGAGCACAATCATACTTAACAGAGAATTGTACTGTATGTTTAGATATAACATCAAATTATTTATTTGCCAACATTTTAACCAACATCTCCTGCTCTTGAATATTCAAGCCCTCGCCTTGCGACTTGGACAGCAATCTGGCAATACCAGCCTCCCTTCCCTGCTTGAGCAAACCATTCAGTGCGTCACAAAACTCCGCCTCTGTTCCGTCATCAGGAATCAATAAGTCAAATGAAGCCAATTTTTTAACAATTGCTTCATCAGAATGATCTCGATATGCCTCTAACAACAAACCATAATTTGCCGGTTTTTTTTCAGCAATCATATGCAGGATGTTTTTAAATCTTTCAACACCATCAAATTCCAATTGATTCCAGTCAATCTCTTTTTGCTCAATAATCTCAATAAATTTGGGGTTCTGAAGTAACAAGGCAATCACAAAACTTGGCAGTGATAGCCGGCCACTTTTGAGTTGATGCTTCTTCACCTGTTTTTTTTGAGCCAGTAAAGCCTCATTATCCAAAATATATTGCTTAGTCAAACCGGATAATTTTTCAAACATCATCTCCCTAAACGCACCGAGTGGTAATTGCTTCAAATACGCCACAACCTCGTCTCGCAAATTGGAGCGACTCTCCATTTCGGACAATTTCAAGTCTTTAGAAAAGTGCTCAAAAAAATAATCTGACAAGACTTGAGCTGATTGTACGCGATCGGTAAATTTATCAACTCCTTCTTCCCGCACCAGTGAGTCTGGATCATGGTTTTGCGGCAATAACATGATGCGAATTTGCCGCCCACCCTTTAAGGACGGAAAAACCGATGCAATTGCTCGCCAGGCCGCCTCACGCCCTGCCCTGTCGCCATCAAAACAAAACACCAACTCCGATGAAAACCGGAAGAGCAAATCAAGATGCGCTTGCGATGCCGCCGTTCCCAAAGCCGCAACGGCATAATGAATACCATACTGAGCCAAGGCAATAACATCCATATAGCCCTCAACAATCAAAATTCTTTGCGGCTTTGAATTTTTTTGCAAAAGCTCGTACAAGCCATAAACTTCCTTGCCTTTGTGGAATAGTGACGTTTCCGGCGAATTCAAGTATTTTGGCAAGGAATCATCCAATACCCGCCCGCCAAAACCGATAATCCGGGCGCGCTTATCCCGAATGGGAAACATGATTCGACCGCGAAAACTGTCATAAAGCTGACCACCTTCCTTGCTGACTAACAAACCGGCTTCGATTAATAATTTCTGATTAAATCGGCCAGCCAAAGCCTTCCATGCATCGGGTGCGTAACCCAACATGAAATCACTGGCGCAATCGCCGCTGACTCCTCTGCTTTTTAAATACTCAACCGCTTTTTTCCCTTCATCCGTAGTTCGCAACTGCTTCACATAAAAGGCAGCTACCTGCTCCATCAGTACATATAAGCCGTTTAAATCTCCTTTCCTTTGCTCGGACTGATATTCAAGTGATTCTCTGGGTATTTCGAGACCGGCAAATCCTGCCAAGTCCTCAACAGCTTCAACAAAATCAAGATGGCTGAAATTCATCAGAAAGCTGATGGCGTTACCGCTAACGCCACAACCAAAGCAATGAAAGAATTGTTTTGGCTGGCTTACAGAGAAGCTGGGAGTTTTTTCAGCATGAAAGGGGCAGCGGGCGATATAATTTGTACCCGTTTTTTTCAAGGGAACATGCGAATCGATTAAATCGACTATATCAACCCGCACCAGAAGTTCATCGATAAACTCGCGAGGAATTCTACCGGACATTTGTTACCCGGGAAAAAACAAGTTATCCAGCTAGCGCAGCCTTAATTTTGGCGCTGACAACCGACATATCGGCGCGGCCTTGCATTTTCGCTTTTAGCAAGCCCATCACCTTACCCATGTCTTTAACAGATTCTGCACCCGATTCATTCACCGCGCTATTTACCATCATATCAATTTCTTCTTCGCTAAGTGCTTGAGGCAGAAAGTCCTGAATCACCAGAATCTCAGCCTCTTCAATTGCGACCAAATCATGCCGGCCGGCATCAGCAAACTGTTTGATAGACTCACGACGCTGCTTAAGCATCTTATCAAGCACCAGGATAACTCGATCATTATCGAGCTGGATTCGCTCATCAACTTCAACCTGCTTAATAGCAGCCAAAATCAAACGAATCACCCCTAGTCTTGTTTTATCGCCTCCTTTCATGGAGGCTTTCATATCTTCCTTGATACGATCTGTTAACAAATCCATCACATTAACCTTAATCTACAGCACAGGACGTCCGCGACGTAAATTTTTCAATGCATAACGCTCGCGAGCCAATTTTTTCAGATGGCGCTTAACTGCAGCAGCACCTTTACGCTTACGTTCAGCGGTTGGTTTTTCATAAAACTCACGGCGACGTACTTCCGCCAATACACCGGCTTTTTCACAAGCACGTTTAAATCTGCGGATTGCAATATCAAAAGGTTCGTTTTCTTTAATTTTCACTGACGGCATTATATGATTCCAATTATGTTAATATTGTGTGCAAGGGTATTCAATATCCACTGAACAAACAGAACCCTTAATTATACATTCACTTTTATAATTTTCAAAAAATCAATGTACGTTTTAGGCATAGAAACCTCCTGTGATGAAACCGGCGTTGCCATTTATCATACCGAACAGGGCCTGATTAATCATTTATTATACAGCCAGGTCGAAATGCATAGCGAATATGGCGGTGTGGTACCTGAATTGGCATCCCGCGATCACATCCGTAAATTAGTACCGCTTATCAAGCAATCGTTACAAGAAAGCCGGTTAAAAAGCACTGACATTAACGGTATTGCCTACACCGCCGGTCCTGGGCTGATGGGCGCATTGTTAGTCGGGGCGGCAACGGCCAGAAGCCTAGCATGGGCATGGCAGATTCCTGCCATTGGCGTGCATCACATGGAAGGACACTTGCTTGCACCTATGCTGGAAGCTTACCCGCCGGAATTCCCTTTTATCGCTTTATTAATTTCCGGTGGCCACACTCTGCTGGTGCGAGTCGAAGGGATCGGTCATTACCAGCTATTAGGCGAATCACTTGATGATGCGGCGGGGGAGGCTTTTGATAAAACGGCAAAAATGCTGGGACTGGGTTATCCGGGCGGGCCAAAACTATCTGCACTTGCAGAACACGGCAAACCACAGATTAAATTTCCACGTCCCATGACCGACCGGCCCGGACTGGATTTTAGCTTTAGTGGTTTAAAAACCTTTACACTTAATACCATCAACGCCTCAGAAAAAACCGATCAGGATAAAGCAAATGTTGCCGCAGCCTTTGAACAGGCTGTTGCTGAAACGCTCAGCATTAAATGCAAACGCGCATTACAACAAACCGGCCTGAAAAGACTGGTGGTTGCGGGCGGTGTCAGCGCCAACAAACAAATCCGCACATGCTTAACTGAAATGGCCACCAAAGAACAAGCCCAAATCTTTTTCCCGAGACTGGAATTCTGTACCGATAACGGCGCTATGATTGCTTACGCAGGCTGTCAACGCTTAATGACAGGACAACAGCAAGGGCTTGAGATTTTTGCCCGCCCCCGCTGGCCAATAAGTGAGTTAACTCAGGTGCAGTGGTAATGTCCAAGAAAAACTTTACTCACTCTTCCCCGGCTAATAACCGTTGAATATTACTCTTATGCCGCCAGAGTAGCAGCACCATCATGACCACTGAAGCGCCGGCTATTGCCACATCACCAACAATAAACCAGGCATAGACCGGCGATATAACAGAGGCGCACAACGCGGATAACGAGGAAATCTTACCTACCTTATATATCAGCAACCAGGTGCCTATAAAAGCAAAACCGAGCAACCAGGAAAATCCAAGCAAAACACCAATTGATGTCGCAACACCCTTGCCGCCTTTAAACTTAAAAAACACCGGATAAAGATGCCCCATAAACGCCGCCAGACCAATGATTGCCAATAGCTCAACAGATACACCCAGTAATTTGGCAATATAAACGGGAATCAAGCCCTTAAGTAGATCACCCAGCAATGTAATAGCTGCCGCTTTTTTGCCGCCAATACGCATGACATTCGTTGCGCCCGGATTGCCTGAGCCTTGTTCGCGAGGATCTGGCAAACCCCACAAACGGCAAATAATAATTGCACTGGAAATCGAACCTATAAGATAGGCAACCGGAACAAACAACCACTCAATCATGTAACCCTTTCCTCATTTAAGAACTTGTAAGCCGGACTCATTTCCGTAATACTTAGCACTATTTAAAAACAGCACATCATAACCGGAAACAACCATGGATATCATCTTTTTAGGCGGACTTGAAATTGAAACAATCATCGGTATTTATGACTGGGAAAGGGAAACCAAACAAACCGTTGTGCTTGATATTGAGATGGCATTTGACATACAAAAAGCCGCCGAAACCGATGACATTCAATACACGCTTGATTACAAAACTGTTTCCAAGCGCATTATCTCTTTTGTCGAAGCCAGCCAGTTTTTACTCGTTGAAAAATTGATATCCGAGATTGCCGGCATTATTCAAAATGAATTTAATGTGCCTTGGGTAAAAATAACCCTGAATAAAAAAGGCGCTATTCGTGGTGCCAGCGATGTCGGTATTATCATTGAACGAGGCGAAAGATAAGTCATGCCCAAAGGCTACATTAGCATAGGCAGCAACATTGACAGGGATAAAAATATATTTGCCAGCCTAAAAGCACTTGAACATAACTTTGGCAAGTTGACTATCTCAAGTATTTATGAATCAGAGCCGGTCGGTTTTACAGGCGATGCCTTTTACAATCTGGTAGTTGGTTTTAACTCTGAATTAGGCGTGAAAGAAGTCGCCAAACTGCTGCGGCAAATTGAATTGGACAACGGCCGCGCCCGCGACAGTCAAAAATTTTCTGCCCGCACCCTCGACCTGGATCTCCTTTTATATGATGACCTGATACTCAATGATGGCCGGCTCCAGATACCGCGTGATGAAATTGAACGCTACGCCTTTGTACTTGAACCATTAGCGGAAATTGCCCCGGCTTTAAAACATCCGATCAACCACCTGAGCTACGCCGAACTCTGGGAAAAATTCGACAAAACCAATCTAAAACAAAAGCGTGTTACAGCTGCCTGGACGCGTTAACTAAATTAAAACGCTATTCGTTGCATCCCCGCTTCAACAAAATAAGGTGCGCCCGCCATCAACTGTCAGTATTTGTCCAGTCATATAATCGGCATCCTTGATTAAAAACCAGACCGCCTTGGCAATATCAGCGGGTTCACCACTCCGCTTCAATACCACCCGTTGCAAAATTTCTTGTTTTTCCTGTTCAGACAAATCATTATCCGGCCAAAGTATTGCCCCCGGCGCAACTGCGTTCACACGGACAGCCGGGCCAAACTCCTTGGCTAGAATTTTGGTCATGGCAACTAATCCGGCTTTCGCAATGCTGTATACGGGATAACCCATCAGACCTCGTTCGGCATGAATGTCGACGATATTAACAATACAACCCCTGTTTTTGACTAAAGTTTCTGATAATGATTTTGCCAAAAAAAAAGGAGCTTTTAAATTACTGCCCATTAACTCATCCCATTGCTGCCCGGTAACATCAGCCACAGCTGTTGGATAAAAGGCTGAAGCGTTATTTACCAATACGTCTATTCTGCCCCACGCCAGGCACGCTTCAATTGCAAGTGATTCCAACTCCTCCATATTGAGTAAATCGGCCTGCATCATGTATGCAGAATCAGGGCGCATTTGATTCAATTCAAAGCATAGTTGCAAAGTGGCTTCTTTTGACGATCTATAATGCAAAAACACATTATAACCCTCACCATGCAGCATCCGGGCGCAAGCAGCGCCTATACGTTTAGCTGCCCCCGTAATCAACACATTTTTTTGCATGATATTCCATCCTGATTTAGTGAATTAGCAGCTTTTCGATGCAGTGCAATTGCGCGATGCTCTGGCCCATTAATAAAAAACATCCATTTTAAACTTTATTGTAGCTCTGATATTAAACCAGTTAAATCTTCATGGTCATACCAAAATGTTAGGCCGGAACGAGCTAAAATTTTACTTGTTGCGGGTGTGTCGGCACCCCTCACGCTTTCTAACCTGACTTTCTTAACGTCGTTTTCTATCACTCATAACAACTATCGTAAATTCGCTTATAATGGTTAGTGTCTTTTCTTCTAGCCTGTATGGTGATGTTTTACTGCTTGAGGAAATGCCAAATAAACATCTGCATATTTGTTTAAATCATATGCCTTGCTGACAAATAAGTCGGTATAAACAATGGAGAGAAAAATGAACGAGTTCACTAAAAAACTATTGAATAATTTCCTGATAGGCGTTTTTGCGGTTATTCCTATTGTTGTTGTGTTGCAAATTATTATTTTTGTTAAAGGAATGGTTTCGGAGTTGTTTCAAGTCGTTTACGGGTTTTCCGATAACTATCTTTATACCGCTATGGTTTTCGCAGTCAGTTTTGTTATATTGGTGTCAATAGGCAACACCATCGTTATAAAAGGCCGCTCCTGGATTATTGGTATCTTTGACTTTGTTATTGATAGAATTCCATTTCTGAACACGATTTACCGGGTGCTTAAAAAAGTTTTCAACATGTTTTCATCACATGAACAAACCATGGCCAAGGAAGTGGTTTATGTTGAATACCCAAAAGAGGGTATTTGGGTGCCGGCTTATGTGACTAATAGACACGATGATAAATATATACTATTTGTCCCTACGTCACCTAACCCGACATCAGGGTTCACTGTAATTGTCGATAAATCAAAATTAGTAAAGTCAGAAATGGATATTGAAGAAGCCACCAGTTTTATTGTCAGTGTTGGTGTTGATTACAACAAAGCATCAGAAGCAAATAAATTACCGTGACAAACACAATGCCAGCAGGAAGGGCCACTCTATCAACCATGAAGGCGAATCAGATGAAATTAATCATTAAACTGGCAACCATGCTGCTGTTTATTTCAGTCACTGGCTGCGGTGAACAGGATCAACAAGCCAAAGCTTCTGATAATGCTGTGCTTAAAACCCAACTGGAGGCCTTGGACAAAGCCAAACAAGTCGAGCGTACGCTTCAGGATGCGGCCGAGCAGCAGCGTAAAACAATCGATGAAAGTACTAATAGCCAAGGACAATAATGCATTCAAGTTAATGAAAAGAATAGTTTTTCATCACCTAAAACTTTAAAAGTTCAGATTTGATCGGGCAATTTTAAAAATTAATCAAAATTAATTCTGACATTGACTGGCAGCTGACGGCTAATTTGAGGCAGACAACGGTTTCCAGTGAACGGCTGGTTAACCTTGAAATGCGGGCATTGAGGAGGTTGCCAGCAACGCACCCATAAGAAAGTTGATGCTTGAATAACTCCCGATAGGCAACTTGCCGCGCTTCCTTCGACCCACCCAAGCGCTGTTATTCGGGAAGAGGCACAACCAAATCACTTGATTGCCCCAGAGCATTCTAATGATAGCATGGCTTTACCCAGGCTTTGTTCGAGGTGGGGAGTAATGAGCAAATGCACATGGTTGGTCATTAGCACAGACACATGAACAGAGCATCCATGCTTGTCACAGGCTGATTTCAACTTTTCAAGATAAAAGCCATAAATCAAGCGAGTCTTTCCCCCTTGAATCTGTTCTACATTGACACAAATCGAATCCCAAGGGGTATACCAAAAGAACATTTAACCAAGAGGAAAAGTCATATGTCAGCCAAAATACAGACCAGCTTGCGTCTTGATGCAGATAAGTTAGCGGAAGCCAAACAAATACTATCCCAACTCGGCATGAACTTCAGTGAAGCAGTCAACATATTCACTAACCTAATTGTTGCTAATCAGGGGTTGCCCTTCGATGTCGCGTTGCCCAATGAGGAAACCAAAGCCTCCATGTTGGATGTCCGCGCAAGAAAGAACCTGGAAATCATCACGCTTGAACAACTCCAGCGTGAAACCGGTACGCAATGAAAACTATTTTGCGCCACAAAACATTCATCAAAGATATGCGCAACTTCCGCCTGACGGACATACAGACAACAAAACTTTTCCTGTACTTTGCCAAATTGCTTAATGATGAACCACTTCCACCTGAAGCCAAAGATCATGCATTGCAAAGCGAATGGAGCGACTTTCGCGAATTGCATCTGGGTGGAGATTCGCTGCTTATCTATCAGACTGATGAGCAACATGTTTATATAACCCGCCTGAGTAGCCACTCACAACTATTCAAGAATATGTGAATATTGTAGGGTGCGCATCACGAACCATTTATAAATGCCGGAAGTTTATTCCCCAACCGTTTCCGCAAGATCCGAGAAATCAAACAATTCAGCGACGCCGCATCCCCATTGCGGATCATAGATCCCCTGGTTTACCCAACGGTGAAAAGTGGAATACGGCCAATCGCGAGGGCATTCAACCAGACCATGTTTTACCGGATTGTAATGAATGTAATCAAAATGCCGGGCATAATCCCGTTCATCGCGCAGGGCATGTTCCCAAAAACGCGGTTGCCAGACACCCCGCCGGCGATGGAGGATACGGGAAGCCGTGAGGGGTTTTTCCGAACCGCCGAGCGCCAGCCAGGATTGAGTGTAGTGTTTTTTGATCGCGCCCCAACGTTTCGAATAGTCGGTGTCGTTCGGTGGCAAGGTCCAGATGGCGTGCAGGTGATTGTCCAGCATAACCATCGCATCCACCCGGAACGGCGGCCAGCGGGCAAAGCAATCCCGAAACGCCGCCCGCAACAAGTCCCGCGCGAGGTCGGTCCCCAAAATCGGCGCACGCCGCTCCGTCACCACCGTGAAGAAAAACGAACCGCCCGGAACATAACAGCGTCGATAGTACGACATGAAAACATACCCCATCGATAGGGGTAGGGAAGGCTATTAACCTCCCCTCCCCCCGAACCGTGCATGCGGTTTTCTCGCACACGGCTCTCCAGTCGGCAGTTCCCATATCTGGACAGATAGGTGACTATAGCCTACTTCAAGGTGCGCCGGTTATTGCCAAGGAATAAGATTATTCCACTATGTTACCTTGCTATCCGCAACATCCTTACTGATGCTTGGCGTTCCTCTGCCGCTTATCTTTCAAGAATCTCGTGGGTTTTCCAGCATTATGCAATGACCCCGTAACTTTCGCCTCCGTCAGTTCAGAAATTCTACCTTCCTGCCCTCCTTCCCTAAAAGCGGTTTTGCTACCCGCTTGTTTCCAT
>JBBQCU010000071.1:0-10793 GCA_038319065.1 Methylococcales bacterium | reverse complement strand
ATAGATTTAGGAACAACCAACTCGTGTGTTGCTGTATTGGAAAACGGTGTAGCAAAGGTGATTGAAAACAGTGAAGGTGCGCGTACCACGCCTTCCATTATTGCCTTTAGTAGTGATGATGAAGTTTTAGTGGGCCAATCTGCAAAACGTCAGGCGGTCACTAATCCAAAAAACACACTGTTTGCAATTAAACGTTTGATCGGCCGTCGTTTTAAAGATGATGTCGTGCAAAAAGACATCAAAATGGTGCCTTACAAAATCATCGAAGCAGAAAACGGTGATGCCTGGGTAGAAGTACATGGCAAAAAAATGGCATCGCCGGAAATTTCCGCACGCATTTTGATGAAGTTGAAAAAAGACGCGGAAGCGTATTTAGGTGAAACGGTAACCGAAGCGGTTATTACTGTTCCTGCTTACTTTAACGACTCTCAGCGTCAAGCAACTAAAGATGCAGGCCGTATTGCTGGTTTGGAAGTTAAACGTATTATTAATGAGCCAACCGCATCTGCGCTGGCATTCGGGATGGATAAGCCGAAAGGCGATACCAAAATCGCAGTCTATGACCTGGGTGGTGGTACGTTTGATATTTCCATCATTGAAATTGCCGAAATAGATGGCGAACACCAGTTTGAAGTATTATCAACCAACGGTGATACTTTCCTGGGCGGCGAAGATTTTGACTCAAGAATTATTGAGTATCTTGCCAGTGAATTTAAAAAAGAAAGCGGCGTAGATGTACACAATGACCCATTGGCACTGCAACGTTTGAAAGAAGCGGCAGAAAAAGCCAAAATTGAATTGTCTTCAAGCCAGCAAACTGATGTCAACTTACCTTATATCACTGCGGATGCTTCAGGCCCCAAGCATTTAAACGTTAAATTGACCCGCGCTAAACTGGAGTCTTTGGTTGAAGAACTGATTAACCGTACTAAAGGCCCTTGTGAAATAGCACTTAAAGATGCAGGCTTAACAGCAAAAGAAATTAATGATGTGATTTTGGTGGGTGGTCAAACGCGTATGCCAAAAGTACAGGAAATGGTAAAGAGCATTTTCGGCAAGGAACCCCGTAAAGACGTAAATCCGGACGAAGCGGTTGCTTTAGGCGCTGCTATTCAAGCGGGTGTTTTGGCGGGTGATGTCAAAGACGTATTGTTGCTGGACATTATTCCCTTGTCTCTGGGTATCGAGACAATGGGCGGTATTATGACCAAGTTGATTGAAAAAAATACCACCATTCCAACCAATGCTTCACAGGTATTTTCTACCGCCGAGGACAATCAAACCGCCGTCACTATTCATGTATTACAAGGTGAGCGTGAAAAGGCAGCGGCTAATAAATCGCTGGGGCGTTTTGATTTAGCGGATATCCCACCCGCATCGCGCGGTATTCCGCAAATCGAAGTGTCTTTTGATATTGATGCTAATGGTATTTTGAACGTATCCGCTAAGGACAAGGCAACCGGTAAAAAACAATCGATTGTTATTAAAGCCTCCAGCGGCTTGTCGGATGATGAAGTGGATCGCATGATTAAAGATGCTGAAGCGCATGCCGACGAGGATCGTAAATTGACCGAATTAGTCCATGCCCGCAACCATGCGGACGGAATGATTCATGCAACTGAAAAATCCCTGAAAGAATTAGGCGACCAGGTTGGGGCGGATGAAAAAGCCGGCATTCAACATGCTATTGATTCCCTGAAAGAAGCCGTGAAAGGTGATGACAAGGAAAACATTGAAGCCAAGACCAATGACTTGACCGAGTTATCAGGTAAACTGGCTGAACGTGTTTATGCACAAAAAGGAGGATCAGAAGGCGGCGAAGCTCATCATGCCGGCGGTTCTTCATCATCACATCATGAAGCAGATGACGGCGTGGTCGATGCAGAGTTTGAAGAAGTTAAGGATGACGATAAGAAATAAGAGTCGGAAGCTCATTCCCTTCACTGCAAAGGGAGGGAATGACGGCTTGATCAAGCTGAAAATTTGGCACTTAAAACGGGACCAAGTTTGTTACTCTGTTCCTAAGTTCATGAGTAAAATATAAAAGTTGAGTTATGCTAGCGTGTAACCCAACTTTTTCATTTACGCCAGGGCATTTTATGAATATCAAAACCCTCTACGAACAAGACTTTTATGCCTGGTTCATGAAAAAACACTATGTAAATTTATTTTCGTAGTTTCCAAGTCCCTGTTCAGAAACGATAATATATTAAAATTATTCCGCGCTTTCCTTAGCGCGGCTTCATATAACCTCGCAGCAATGCTTTATCTCCTGAATAACAAACAGGAGCGGATTGAAACATGGCAACAAAAGAAGATTTTTACAAACTGCTCAACGTTGATAGAAACGCCAGTGATGCAGAGATCAAAAAAAGCTATCGCAGTTTAGCGATGAAGTTTCATCCCGATAGAAACGCAGACAATCCGGAAGCAGCTGAAGCTAAATTCAAGCAAATCAAAGAAGCTTACGAAGTTTTATCAGACCCTAAAAAACGCTCTGCTTATGACCAGTTCGGCCATGCGGGTGTTGATCCGTCTATGGGCGGCCGTCCCGGCGGATTTAGTGGCGCTGAAGGTTTCAGTGATATTTTCGGCGATGTGTTTGGCGATATATTTGGCGGCGGAAGACAACGCAGTAACGTTCAGCGCGGCTCAGACTTACGTTATAACCTGGAATTATCACTTGAAGAAGCAGTTGCCGGAACAGAGACCAAAATCCGTATCCCTGTGCTGGTCAGCTGCGGCGAGTGTAACGGTTCGGGCGCAAAAAAAGGATCAAGTCCGATTATCTGCACCACCTGTCATGGTCACGGTCAAGTCAGAATGCAGCAAGGTTTCTTTTCTGTGCAGCAGACCTGTCCAACTTGTCGTGGAACAGGCAAGCAAATTAAAGACCCTTGCGGCAAATGCAATGGTCAAGGACGCGTTCAGGAAACCAAAACCTTGTCGGCAAAAATCCCTGCGGGTGTCGATACGGGCGATCGTATACGTCTGGCTGGAGAAGGGGAAGCGGGGGAACGTTGTGGACCAGCGGGTGATCTTTACATCGAGATCCGGGTAAAAGAACACGACATTTTCACACGTGATGGCGCCAACTTATATTGTGAAGTGCCTATCAGTTTTGCTACCGCCTGTTTAGGTGATGTCATACAAGTACCGACTTTGGATGGCGAAGTAAAACTGACCATCCCACCTGAAACTCAAACCGGAAAATCGTTCAGGTTGCGGGGCAAAGGCGTTAAACAGGTCAGGGGTGGATCCGTCGGTGATTTGCTATGCAAGGTGAAAATTGAAACCCCCGTACAGCTGACCAAAGAACAAAAAGCACTGATTGAAAAACTTGGCGAATCGTTATCAAGTGGCGGCAAACATCACAGCCCACAGGAACACTCCTGGATTGATGGCGTGAAAAGCTTTTTTGATAAACTTACAGGATAAATCATGATCCGTATTGCTGTAGCCGGCGCATCCGGCCGAATGGGACTATGCCTGATCAAGGCAGCAGTGCTTGCTGAGAAAGCCGCATTAGTAGTTGCACTCGTGCGTCCTGGTAGCGATGCGGTAGGGAAAGATGCCGGCGTATTGGCAGGCATCGGCGAATTGGGTGTTAGTGTAGTTGATAATTTGTCCTCAGTTGTCGACCAGTTTGATGTGTTGATTGATTTTACCCGCCCCGATGTGTCAATGGCGTTTATCGAGTTATGCCAACAAGCAGGCAAAAAAATAGTCATTGGCACAACCGGCTACACTCACGCGCAAAAAGCGGTGATTGCCGAGGCAGCTAAAGACGTGGCGATAGTGCTTGCGCCCAATATGAGCATAGGCGTAAATCTGGCGCTCAAATTGCTGGAAATGACCGCCAAAGTTATGGGCGAATATACCGATATAGAAGTGATAGAAGCGCACCATCGGCACAAAGTCGACGCGCCCTCAGGCACGGCATTACGTATGGGTGAAGTGATTGCCGAAGCGTTAGGCAGGGATTTAAAAGACTGCGCCATTTATGGGCGGGAAGGCAACATCGGCGAACGGGATAGAAAAACCATTGGATTTTCAACCATTCGTGCAGGTGATATTGTCGGTGAGCATACGGTAATGTTTGCCGATGAGGGTGAGCGCTTGGAAATTACCCATAAAGCCACCAGCCGCATGACTTTTGCCAATGGCGCGATCAGGGCTGCGGTCTGGTTGAAAGACAAACCAAGCGGACTTTATGATATGCAGGATGTTTTGGGGCTTTGATCGTTTCGGGATAACGGGATTGCTCCCGTTGTCCCCGGATATGAAGTACCTTCGCCTGACTCAGGACATGCGTGCTAGCCTCCTGATTAACTATTCAGCGAATCCAAGAAACTGATTTTTTTGGATAATGCGTCCCACTTGACAGCAGTTCAGGCGGTTGCCACTCAAACGGGCAAGTTCTTGAGCGGGGACTGCTCAAGGTAAACCCGCAGCTTATCCAATTGTTCCTGAGTGCTCTCCAGCATCCAGGGTTCGTCGGCGTACTTTTTAGCATCGTCCAGATACTTTTCGCACTGGACGGATTCCTCCAGGCCCAGGCAAGCCTCGGCCATGGTGGATAGAATCCAGTAACGTTCGCCCCGGGTTTGCTCGCTGTCCTTGAGCGCTTCCAGCTTAGCTTTGCAAATTTCCAGAACATCGGCACGGGTTCTGCGCGCCAGAACGAAGTCGGTGATCGCATCCGCCGGTTCCGAGATCGAGGCCCGAACGTTCAGCAGGAATGCCCAATTAATGCCATTGTAATAATCCGAAAGCAGCCGGTAGCCTTTTTCATAGGACAGAATGGCAATATCCAGGTCGGCCCGCTGTTTGGAAATCTCGAACAGGCGCTTGTGAACCGCTCCCCACAAACCCAGGGTTTCTGCATTGTTTGAATGCATCGGACTGAGCTCTCCAAGAATGGCCTGAGCCTCTTTTAATGCCGAGAGTTCATCGGGTTCTTTCGATTTATAAGTTACCAGGGCCAGTTGTTGCTTGAAGGCAGTTTGATTTGTCGTCATGCCGATAATAACCTTAAGCAAGCTTTTCGCGGTGTTAAAATCCTTCTTTTTCTTGGCCTCATTTAATTGATCCATGAGGAAGGCTAAGGTCGGATTGCCGGCATTGTTGCTGCCAGCCGTAGCATCGGCTTCCACTTCTGTTCCCCTCACGGCCCTGGCCTTTTCCTCGCCGAGCACGGGTGGCGTCAGCGGCCTAAGAAACGTGTAAACAGGGCTGTCCGGCGCCGGATTGTCGAGAATATCGGTAATAGCCTTGGCCAACTCCGCCCGGAACCGCTCGACTTCATCGATGTCCAGGGCCTTGCCGTCGTGCCGGTATCGCCGGGTCGCGATATGGCTGGTATCGAACGGCGAGGTGAATTGTTCCTCGGCGATGATGATGGTCGTGCGCGGCTTCAGGGCATGGCGAACCCCCAGCTCGTGAGCGGCATTAAGGTTCGAGGTGGAAAGGTCGGCAATCACCAGATCGGCCTGCAGCAGTTGCTCGAACATCGGCACATCGATAGTCCCGGCATGGGGTATCTCGTCCGCGCGGACACATTCCAGCCCGGCGTCCAGCACGGCCTTCTTGATGATGTGTTTGTAGGTTTTATCCAGGTCAAGCACACGACTGGTGCGGTAATCCGTTTTTTCGCCGAACCCCATGACCACAAAACATTTTTTCTTGTCTGACATACAACCTCCTCTTGAATAATGAAAACCGGCCGATTAAATCCGCCGGCACGAACAATGTTAACCCTGAATAAAGGACCAAGCCACCATCAAGAAACAAACTCTCTGAAATGTTCGATTTTCACATGCCGGGCCGCATAGGCAGTGCCAACCTGCTGGATGTCAGGAATATGATCCACGGTATCCAATACCTGGACTGCAGCCGGATTGATGTCCGTCAAACCCAAATCCCTAAACCCTCGAAAGTCACATTGGGGTCGTAGCGCAGATAGGTGAATAGTTTCGGCCCGTTCCAACTCTCCCTCCGGGCTATTCTATGCACACATTTTAGATGCAAGCAGAATTAGCCCTCTCCAATGGGAGATACCTGCCCTGAGCTGTTTCGAAGGGGTTGGGGTGTGGAGATATAATACTCAAGTTATTACGTGCATATTACTTAGTGTTTATGGGCTTTTGACTTACTGGCATCCGGATGTTTTTAACACAACCTCTGAAGGTGGCAATAAAAAAGGCGCTACACGTGTTCTGACCTTAAAAGACGGCGGTACCATTACCGAAGAGCTGAAAAAGTATGATGAGGCAAAAATGTCTTATGCCTACAAGATCACCGAAATAAGCACTGCAAAAACAATCACTCATGCGGGTGTTGAAGAAAAAGCGCCTGTTTTGCCTGTTGACAATTACTCAGCAAGTGTTGAGGTAGAAGCCAAAGGTGATACTTCTGTTGTTAATTGGACTGCCGGTTATTACCGTGCTTACGCAAACAACTTCGACAAGCTCAGGGCGAACGGGATTTTGGAATGCTCAACTGCGGTTTTTAGGTTCATGCGAATCACCTAATTTACCCATCGTATAGTTATTTTTAATCAGGATAAAAATCTTGAGACATAATCTGTTCATTTGTCCAGGGGCAGGATTTGGGAAATACCTTTCGTGCAATTCCTGTTTCTTTTATTGCATCGTCAACTGCATCGTCCCAAGCGTCGGCTTGCCAATCGGCATCAGTAAGCGATGACTTCAAGCTTGGCGTTTTACAAATTCTCCGCTCGATTCTTTCCCGTTGGGTGCGGATGGTATCTTCCCAACTACACCCTCGCCGTTCCGGTTGATACTCCCATTTTAGAAGGTGAGCCAATAGCACCGCCATTCGGCTAGCGAGTTCGCGCTGTTCGCTTTTACCCACGTCTTCAATCTCCTCAGCAATATGCTCAATGTCCAAATGGGAAAATTGTCCGGAACGCAATAAGTTTGCTTGTTCCTGCGCCCAGGCAATAACATCACTATCGTAGCTAGTTTTCATAGCATCCTGTTTTGTTGGTTGGTGAATGAGTCAATTAAATGTTTTTAGGGAAAGATTGTAACGATTTTAGGGATTTGAACGAATGATATGAACTCATCAATTTGGAGTCCATTGGCTCTCCTGAATGTATAGTAAAGATAAACAGTTGATCGTCAATACTTAATTTAATTATTAGATAACAACAGATTCCAAATGGATTGATATTTTTCAAAACATAACATGATCGATCATCATCAATATGTTTATTTATATATATATGGATCTGACACTTTTTATTGACACTTTTTCCACAGTCACCATTTGATCCCTTTCGCCAGTGCCACCGCCCATTGCGACAATCAGGTCTACCTGAATAGGTTCATTTTCAGGAGCAGATAGCCAGTAACTAAAAGTGATGAAAGCAATTACAACCAATAACGACAAAAGACTGGTCACAGAGAAGTTGCGCTCCATGAGTTATTTCTGATACGGTACGTATCCCACGCCTTAATTCAAATACCACTTGATGGTCTTGACTATCCCTGTTTCAAAACTCTCATCGGCCTTCCAACCCAGCTCTTTCTCTATCTTGCTTGCATCAATCGCATAACGTCTGTCATGCCCGGCACGGTCTTCGACATAACAGATCTGATCCTTATAGCTACCCCCTGCTTTGGGGCGCAATTCATCCAGAATTTCACATACCTTATCGGCTATATCATTATTGTTGCGTTCATTATGTCCTCCAATATTATAGACCTCGCCAGCATTGCCCTCATGGTAAACCAGATCGATTCCTTTACAATGATCCAACACGTAAAGCCAATCACGTATATTTTTGCCATCCCCATAAATGGGGATATTTTCTCCAGTAACTGCTTTACAGATGATTGTCGGGATCAGCTTTTCGTTATGCTGTTTTGGACCGTAATTGTTGGAGCAATTGGTGATAACCGTGTTCATCCCGTAGGTATGATAATAACTGCGGACAATCATGTCACTCCCGGCCTTGCTGGCAGAGTAGGGGGAATTAGGGGCGTATGGGGTTGTTTCGGTAAAAAGTCCTGTTTCGCCCAAGGTACCGTACACTTCATCAGTAGAAATATGGTGAAAACGGCAATCCTCATAGCCGGGCTTAAATATAAAGGGTTTTTCCATCCAATGTTTGTAGGCCACATCAATAAGGGTAAAAGTGCCGTTAACATTAGTCTGCACAAAAACGCCCGGATTTTTGATGGAGTTGTCTACATGACTTTCAGCAGCAAAATGGATGACACCGTGTATATTATGCTTGTTAAACAGGTTCTTAAGCAATTCACGGTCGCAGATGTCGCCGTGGATAAAGGTATATCGTTCATTCCCCTCTACCTCTTTAAGATTGTCAAGATTGCCCGCATAGGTAAGCAAATCAAGATTGATGATCTGATAGTCCGGATACTTTTCCAAAAAGTAGGGCACAAAATTACTGCCTATGAATCCGGCACATCCGGTAACTAAAAAAGATTTCATTGCTTATTTCCTTTTAAAACGGAGAGGCATTCTTGCAGGCTGTCTTTCCAATAGGGAATGGTGATATCGAATGTTTTTTTGATCTTTGCTTTATTCAGCAGACTGTAATGCGGGCGTTTTGCTGGCGTTGGATAATCTAAGGTTTCTATGGGTTTAACATTGCAGTCAATATCCGAAAGTTCAAAGATTGTCTTTGCAAAATCATACCAACTGCAAACACCTTCATTGCTGAAATGATAGATTTCCGTTGTTTTTTGGGCGTTGAGTATCGGGTGTTGAATAATCGATAGGATTGCCTGTGCCAAATCCCTTGCAGATGTAGGCGTCCCGACCTGATCGTAAATGACACTCAGCTCATCACGTTCTTTGCCCAAACGCAACATGGTCTTGACAAAATTGTTGCCAAAGCTTGAATAGACCCAGGAGGTTCGAATGATGAAGGATTTTGCAGGGTTGATCGTAAGCATGGCCAGTTCTCCATCGAGTTTGGTTTGCCCATACACGCCTTGTGGATCTGTTTGGTCTGTCTCATTATAAGGTTTGAAGTTCTTGCCATCAAAAACATAGTCTGTTGAGATATGAATCAACGAAATGCTTTTTTCTTTAGCAATGCGCGCGAGTGTTTCCGGAGCAATAGCATTAAGGTCTCTGGCTAATGTTTGTTCTGACTCAGCTTTATCTACAGCAGTATAGGCAGCGCAATTAATAATTATATCAAACGGTTTGTCAATGAAATAAGATCGTATAGCTTCTGTATTGCTTAAATCCAGCTCGTTTCTACCTGTAAAAGTAAACCTGTCATCGGGATACAACACACTGAGTGCACGTAGTTCATTGCCAAGCTGTCCATTTGCCCCCGTGACTAGTATGGATTTAGGCATAAAGGTCTATCCCGTAAGCAAAAAGTTCAGCTTGTTCAAGTGTGGGCTGGCGGGTATCTTTTAGTGAAAGTTGAAGTTGCCCTTTATCTACTATCCAGTCAATTTTTAATGACGCATCATCGAAAGCAAGCCCCCTGTCATTTTCAGGGGAGTAATAATTATCCACTTTATAAGCAAAAATAGTTTCATCTTCCAGTACCACAAAACCATGGGCGAATCCTCGTGGAATAAACATCTGACGCTTGTTTTGTTCTGATAGCTCTACGGCAACATGTTTTCCAAAAGTGGGACTCCCCTTTCTGATATCTACGGCAACATCGAGTACCTTGCCTTTGATAACGCGGACCAGTTTTGTTTGCGAGGCAGGCGCAAGCTGATAATGCAACCCTCTCAGCACGCCATAACAGGACTTCGATTCGTTATCCTGAATAAAATCTACTTTATACCCAAGAAAATCTTCCAGTTTATCCTGGCGAAAAGTTTCAATAAAGTAACCGCGTTCATCTCCAAATACTTTAGGTTCAATGATAAGGACTTCCGGGATGTCTGATTTTACAAAATTCATAATGTTGCAGCCCCTTCGCTTGCAATGCGCAGCAGATACTGGCCGTATTGATTTTTTAACAGCGGCTGGGCCAATTTAATCAACCGGGTTTTGGAAATATAGCCCATTTCATAGGCGATCTCTTCAATACAAGCCACTTTTAGCCCTTGTCTGTTTTCAATAGTCTGGATAAAGTTGGATGCTTCCAGCAAGGATTCATGGGTGCCGGTATCGAGCCAGGCAAAACCTCGCCCCATCAATTCAACTTTCAAGTTACCTTGCTCAAGATAGGTTTGATTGACCGTTGTAATTTCCAGCTCACCGCGATGGGAGGGTTTGATGTTTTTGGCGATTTCCACAACGCTATTAGGATAAAAATACAACCCCACTACCGCATAATTACTTTTAGGGTTGACCGGCTTTTCTTCGATACTCAGGACGTTACCCTTATCATCAAACTCGGCAACGCCGTACTGGTCGGGATCTTTGACATGATAACCAAACACCGTCGCTTTTTTATCTTGTGTGACATTGGCTACAGACTTTGCAAGCATTTCGACTAAACCATGCCCATAAAAGATATTGTCACCCAGCACCATACATACATCTTCTTCACCTATAAATTCTGCTCCCAGGATAAAGGCCTGGGCAAGTCCATCAGGAGAAGGTTGAACCTTATAAGAGAACGCCATGCCGATTTCAGAGCCATCGCCCAATAATTCTTCAAATCTGGGCAGGTCTTTGGGTGTGGAAATGATCAAGACTTCAGTGATGCCAGAAAGCATTAACACGGAAAGCGGATAATAGATCATGGGTTTGTCATAAATCGGCGTTAACTGTTTACTAACACCTTTTGTAATCGGATAAAGTCTTGTCCCGCTACCGCC
>JBBQCU010000070.1:0-10935 GCA_038319065.1 Methylococcales bacterium | reverse complement strand
TGTGGAAATGATCAAGACTTCAGTGATGCCAGAAAGCATTAACACGGAAAGCGGATAATAGATCATGGGTTTGTCATAAATCGGCGTTAACTGTTTACTAACACCTTTTGTAATCGGATAAAGTCTTGTCCCGCTACCGCCGGCTAAAATAATACCTTTCATCTATTCACTTCCATTAAAAATATAAACTATGATGAAACGGGGGCAGCCCCAATGAAGTTAAGTTAAGTGGTTTAGTCCCTTCTCCCTTTTTGAAAACTTTACAATAGCTGACTACCAATCTGTATGGGTCTTACAGACAAGTTCATCAGATAGGGGACAAAATCACAAACCCTTACCTTGAAGAATAACCTTGATCCCTCTACCAATAATTGTCAAATCTAGCCATAACAGTCCAAGAGGAGAAAGGTTAATATATTTGTCGATATACTCATATTCGTATTTAGGATTTCCCATTTCAGGCGTGCCTTTATTAATATGCCCAAGACCTAGAAGCCCGCCTTTTATGAGAAAGCGAGTAACATTTCCTTGAGCCAAATCTCTTTCGTAATGAAGAACGGACAAGGGACGCGGACCAACGATACTCATATCGCCACGTAAAATATTATAAAACTGTGGCAACTCATCCAAATAAAACTTTTTAACGAAACTACCTACATAAGTTCGGCTTTCCGGTGACCATTCAGCCGAATAGGCAATCCAATCGCCCCGCGCAGCGCCTTCCTGATCTATGTAGGATGTCTTGATGAGGCGAATTTTGTATTTCGGAAATATCTTTCCCGCACTTACAGCGTTATAACTGAAAAACATGGGCCCTTTGTTTTCAGGTATTATCAAACCCTCAATAAAATAGGCTATCCGCAGTAAAAGCAGTATCGGGGACGCCGCCAGCAATAAAAGCCCTGCAACTACTTTATCGAAAATTAACTTGGGCAGTCTGTCCCCAAGCGGCTCCTTAAGGGCAAAGATATGGTGGTATTTCTCTTTAATTTCTTTGGTAGGCGGCTTGTACGGGAATGCTTCTTTGGGCTCGGATTTTGCATTCATAAATCAATCAACTCCATAAAAAATTGATGTTAAGTAGAGGTTTAAGTTTAAACATAAATATCCCTAAAATAATGTAAAAAATATTTCATAATTTTATAGGTACACTACAAAGATAAACAGTGTCATGGCTTAAATCAATTTCGTTAGGCCACGAAAGCCCCCAGCCATTCAAAACCCGAACTTTTTTGAACATGTCGAAGTCGCGCAATGGCGCGAATGCAGGGCCATTTAAGTATGGGGCTACATCGAATAGTCTTTCTTCTTGATTGTCAAAGGTAATTAACAATTCAAACGCCTTATTGACAACCACACTTTTAATAAAAGGATTTGCAAATGTAGCGGACATTTTTTATCTCAGTGGCTCAATTGAGTGGGGTACTTGACCATTCACAGCCAGGTGCCAGTCTGCCATCAAATCTTCCTGATGAATTTCAATCCATGCACACAGAATTTTTTGCTATGCAGAATGAGTCACTTATTTGGGTAACCATTGCAAAAGCAGGGTCTCATACTCAGCAAGCACCTTTTCCCAAGTGAACAGCTCCTGATGCCGCCGTAATATGCCTGCCTTCATTACAGAAATCATATCAGGGTTTTGCAAAACCTCATCCAGCCTGTCCGAGCATTCGTCTGCCCCGTTAAAATAACAGGCAGATTCACCAGCCACCCAACGATTGAACGGATTGTCGTGGGCGATTACCGGATTGCCGGCCGCCATGGCCTCGACTAATGAAGGATTGGTTCCGCCGACCTGGTGACCGTGAATATAGGCGACTGAATGAAAACGCAATGCCCGAACAACCGCTTGATCGTAAATCGCCCCGAGAAAAAGTACTTCAGGCCCGGCCGCATACATCACGGCACGATGATAAGCATTTAGATCCGGTTCATACTTTCCCAGCACAGCGAGCTTATAGCCACGAGGCTTGCGCGAAAACCCGCTCACTATTTCCAACAGAGAATTTTCCGGTTCCGCCCGTGCGATCAAGGTTAAAAATCGTCCCGGTTCCAAACCAAGCGCTCGCACTAACTCAACAGGCGCAGAAGTAACCGCATCCGCACCATAAGGGATCATAGTGATCTTATCTTCCCGGACACGGCTACTTAAATGCATTTTAATGTTGGGATGATCTGCCACCAGATGATTAGCCAACCAGCAACCCGCCCAATCATTCAGCCAAAACCAGGTTTTAGCAATCGCTCCCCACTTGGCGCGCGTCCACTCGATGCCATCCATATTAATCAAGTTAGGCACACCCTTAATGCGCAACAGCGTGCAAAATACGGCCGTGTTATAACCTAAAGTCAGACATAAATCACGATGTTGGACGGCATGAGTTTTGGTCTTCCAATCAAACACAATAGTGCCCTTTGGGCCCTCTTGCCTCACTGGAATATGGACTCTCTCAACCCCCTGCCAAATGTCTTCAAACGCTGGACCGCTGCCCTCTTCCTGGCAATACACAATCACCCGCCAGTCATGCGCCACAAGATACAGGGCCAGATGCTCTGCAAAAGTTTCAAAACCGCCATGAGCGGCAGGGATGCCACGTATACCTAGAATTCTAAGTATTTTAGTGTTATTCATTTCGTAATTTGTTTCAATTATGCTATTGCTAATATTCAAAGCCGACAAACTTCTCTCGCTTTTCAGTCCCATGACATTTTACATTCTCTGTCCTTCCCCATATACGAAAGAATGTATCCTGACGCGACATCAACGCCGCATTAGGGCATGCACAACTAACAAGTTCTCCAGATAAAGGGTTAGAGATTAATACCAATTTACCGGGTTTGGCCTCCCAGCATCAGATACCAGATGCACGTCTAGACCATAGCAATCCGCTTCCAGTTTACCCGCAGACCACCACACGATACCGCCTTGCGCAATCGCTTGCTTCGCTAACGTAGCGGCGGCCTTGTACATTTCTCGCGCATGCCGTTCGGCAATGGTAATCGATAGCGACGGCGTCAAAATTCCCGCCAAGGTCAGAATAACTAGCGGCCTACCGAATGCTATGCGCCGACCGTCCGTAGTACCCTGTCATAATTTATGATAAATTCATGTGCTCGGACCTGCTCAATTTATTGCGTAATCCACCATTGGTTGTTACTGTGCAGATATTGTAATTTAACAGGTTTATTGGCCGTCAAGGTTGCGGGCGCGCCGACAAATGTAGCTCCCATCGAAGCCCATGTGACGTTAGGTCTTGTCTGACTTGAAACAATTGTAACTGTTACGCCATCTAAAACGGCGGATGCAGTCGGAAGGGTTAACGCAAGACTTGCTCCGGAAATACCGTCGATATATGTCATCGCTTTGGTAATTGTATAGGAAGTAATCCCTTTTCCAGCAACCAGAGCATATGACGTAATTGGCACGATGTTTACAATGGCGTTCTCAGTCGCGACCTTGCGCCATGAACCCCAAACACCTGCAACGTTTGATCTCCACCACGGCTGTGAATTTTGCTCTGTTGTACTTGAGGAAAATCCGAGTTGTCCGCCAAATATGCCATCTGCATCGTTGGTGACTTTAACATTAATTGCGCTCGTTTGCTTTGAGCCGTCGGGTATACCACCCGTCGCTCCAACTAAGCCATAGGTATAACTCATTCCAACCTTGTCCAATGCTTGTTCCGAATAAGAAGATGTAAATTTATCCAATACCCCCGCAATACTACTAGTTTTTTGCCCTGATGACCCTATTTGTATCGATGACCATTCAACATCAAGCGTGGTTCCAGGAAGTGTTTTAATCACACCGGAATAATTATTGTTGATAAGCATATTGCTCAAACTGGCATAACCGGCGGATATCAACACACCATAAGCAGAGCCCGTTGTGACTAAAGCATTGTATCTGGCATCAAGCCAATAATCATTTACTCTTAATCTTGGCGCGGGGTAAGTGCCATCGGTGGATGCTTGTTGAATGATCGCCGGGGTATCCGAACCCATAAAGGTCATGTTACCGCCGAACAGATTGACCTTATCGGCTGCCGAGATGATATGAGCGAATTGCGATTGCCTTGGTGTTATTACACGTCCAGCACCAGGTATCTGCGAGGCCATTTGTGGCAATAAGCCGTGAAACATAGTATCACGGAAAGTGATCTGCCGTACTCCGCCCCTAGCCCCAGAAAGCGAATCGATCACCACCGAATCTCCCAAAGAATAAACTATGTTGCTGTTGGTAAACTTAATCTGATTAGTGCCGTCACCTTTTCCAATGTCAATAATGGCAATTGCCGGGTAATTTTTAACTGGATCGTATCCCTTTACGGTGTTGTTTCCACAAAATTTTGTAGCTATCCTGTCAAACGTAGATTCACGTACGGAGCTACTTAGATTAATCGCAGAGCGACGAAAAGAATCAAATCTTAAATTTTGAAAGTAAGAATGGTCAAGATGGGATATTTTAAGGCCGCCCGTAGCTGCAGCACGTCGTCCGCCCTCAAAATAAATGTCACTCAGATTTACACCGTACAAATGCCCTTCGTTATTTGATATTGAACCTTTTTGTACCGTTAACAAATAACCATTTACCTCTCCGAAAGGACTTATTCTCGTGCCGCCGATATACTCATTACTTGTTGTGCCAGCCGTTACGGAGCCAAAACCATCCCCTAAAATTGTTATTGGTTTATTTATAATCAATCCAGTAACCTTGCAATCGCCTGCCACAATGCGCAACTTACCGCCTGCGGGGGTGGCATTTATCGCGGCCTGTAGAGTCATGGTATCATTGCTGGTGCCGTTACATAAAGCGCCAAAATCCTTGGTGCTTATATTCTCAGACTCCTTGTCGTTAACGGTGTGCGCCACTGCATTTGCCCCCGCCTGTAAAAATATCGGCGTAGAACCCGCTACACTGATGCCAGCAAAGACCAAGGAATGGATCAATTCTAAATATACCAGGTACTTAAGCATTATTTTTATCATAATTATACACTCGATTTGATTAACTCAGTAACGGACTACGTTAACGCTCTTTATTGAACCCACTAAACAAGATCCTTCAGCTTGCGTAATCACGGAAAAAAATCGCCTTTTCTCTAAACCCAGAGCATACGCGTCTCGACCGGCACATCTGTTACTGTCTGTATCATAAAAATCATAATGAATTTGTTTTCTTTTCTCCCACATGGCTACTCGAAAGCGCCTAAATTTTTGGGCTAGCTTCCACGAGATGATTGCCCAAAACAGAGACCAATCTTCTTGGCAGTACACAACTACGCGGCAATCGTGCAACTCTGATACAGTGCCAGATATTCCACAAAGGTTCAAAGCCGGTGTGAACGGAGGGGCACCCGCGAGTTCCAAGGATTCGTAATGTTTTCCATAACGGTGATATAAAATGCGAATTGAGAGCTAAAATTGATAATTTGCAATCAAAGAGTTAGGTTGCTTGATTTCCTCTCACCCAACCCTCTGGAGAGGGCTTATCTTCTGTGCTTTAGAGATTAAGCTCTTAATTCCATTAAAGATCAGCATAAATCTCATTTATAGCCTAGTTCCTGCATTGTAAGCCGGAAAGGTAACTCAATACTCTCGTTAAGTTGGAGTTCTTGAGTAGGCCTAGTATCCGATCGCAGGGTTTGCAGTGCATAAGTAAAAAACTTTTTATCATCACTCGGTAAGTCCGCAAACTTGCAGACGTTAGATAATACCGAATTGGGCTGAATACACATTTCCTCATAGGTTATGCGCAAGACATTATTGGGATATTGCTGCTGCAAGAGCATTCCCTCTCGCATAGTCACTATCCACTCCACAGCTGCCATATCAACATGACGCGTCCAATTATGCATTTCATCAATATATGGTGCGAGATCAGCATGCCCCACAACCACTTGGTCGATCAACAAATTCCACTTGCGCCGATTTACACCCCACCAATCATGAGTCTCAATGTCATTGGCAGTACCAAGCCGTTTAGACCAGCTTTCAATAGAACTACATGTATCCCATCCATTACGTACCAGAAACAAAAATTTTGCATCGGGAAAAATTGTTTTGACGAATGGGACGCGAAAAATAAGCTCTGGATATTTATCAACGACACGAGCTGAAAAAGTGACTGCTAAATATGCACCAAATAAACGATGTAGATGTTTGCACACTTCCTTAGTTGCGTCTTCAGCACTTAGCCGATAACGCGCTGCGTCGCGAGTATAACTTCCAATTAAATCTTCATCCGGGCAAACGGCATGCCACAATGCCTTAGGTTCATTTAAGAAACCCACATTACGGTGCATGGAAAGCACGATGCCTAATACTGTTGTTCCACTACGTCCTGTCCCTAAAATAAAAACTGGTTTTTCCACTTTTCGCAGTTGCGGCAGACGCATCTCAATTGCAAAATGCGCAAATACGATGGGGTTTATCCAGCGCCCGCTAGTTGTTAGCGGCCGTCCTTCGAAAAGCAGGTACGAGATCAATCTTCTCGCGGAGGCAAGCGGTGATAATTTAAAATAGCGCGAATCTATCTGTGCAACCATCATTGATATTCCTTCAATTATCGTAGATAACCCTTATACTCCAGGGAAATAGTAATAATTTTTAACCAAAAAATATTTTTTGGGTAGATTTAAATAACTTTTAATCAGATTAAAAAATCAATGAGTTAAAGGTTTCATAAATTGCTTTTCCTCAATACCCATCATGCCTTCTGAGAAAATATGGGAACTTCAAACGGCTGAGTTATTGACCCACATACAATACCGAGAACTGAGACGGACCAGGGAAGCTATTTATTTATCAAACTTATTTTTTTTGAACAGCCAACCCAATCTTCATCCTGAGAAATAGTTTTAACAACTTTTCCCGGCACGCCAACCACAACAGAATAATCAGGAACGTCCTTTGTAACAACTGTGCCAGCTCCGATGATAGCACTATTGCCAATGCGAAGCGTCGCACGTCCTCTTACATTGCTTAACACTGTAGCATTTGCATAAAGCGCAACGTTATCACCAATGACAACATTCGGTCCACCAATGGTCACTCGCTGTAAGATCAAACAGTTTTTTCCGATAACAGCCGTAGGATTGACCACCAACCCTCGAGCATGTGCAAAAACCAACCCCTCTCCAGCCTGTACACGAGGACCAATCCAAACACCGGCAATCAAGTCATTTAAAACAGTGCAAAGGTACGAAAACGGTCTTACGATTTTAAATTGATAAAACCATTGAGACAGCCTGAAAATTAGAACGGTACGGGCATCAGGAAAGTAAAAGTATTTCAGTACTCCCTTCTCAGGATGCACCAAATTAAAAGACGACATATCTTTGCGTAATGTTTCAAGTAAATTCATGTTTGGTATTGTTTAATTATATAACTAAGCTCTTCTAGCATACCCAGTTCACGACTGTCGCGCAAGTTCACTTTAATTACAAATAGTGGAGGCGTGGATAAAAACATTTCACAATCACCTTTTTACCACAGCCGGAATTGTTTATGGCTTCGCCCATCGCCAAGTAAGTTCAAGTCCACACTCCAGATTGACTTTGGGCTGCCATCCGAATACTTTTTTAGCTTGAGTGTTATCTAATACAACTTTAGGCACATCGTAGATACGACCCACCTTATTTATTGGCTCTATTCGCATTTTGCTAATTCTTGTTAGTGTAGCAACGACCTCATTGATGGAATATCCTACTCCACACCCCGCGTTATATGTGCCCGTTGCTTGCTGCTGCCCCGCCAAAACACACAATTCTGCAAGATCGCTCACATAGATAAAATCTCGCACGATACTGCCGTCGCCCCAAATTTCAATCGGTTCGCCCGTCAACATCTTTCCTATATACGTACCGATAACTCCTTGCACACCGGCATGCCCTTGCCTTTCGCCATAGGGATTGGAGGCACGTAAAATGACATATTCCAAGTCATGTAGCTGATGAAACATTTGCAAATAGTTCTCTATGGCGACTTTCACCACACCATAAGAACAAATCGGATGCAATGGGTGGCTTTCTGGGATGAGTGCAGTTTTAGGTACGCCATATACTGTACCGCCGGAAGAAAGAAAGACGATCTTGGGAATGTGTTTCTGTATCATCAGTTGTAACAGCCGCAAGGTATTGATCAGGTTGCCTTGCACATCCGCAATTGGATCAAGATTGGACGTGGACGGTACCGTGGTGCTGATCAAGTGATAGACAACCTCCACACCCTCCAACGCTTCCGCCAGTGACGGTGCATCGGTAAAAGCACCAAAGCGATAATCGACATTGGCGAGTGGCGCACGAAAAAGCTCCGGTGTTCGATCAAACACCCGGACTTTGTGTCCTGCTAATAATAGGGCATCTACCAGATGCGAGCCGATAAATCCGCACCCGCCCAGAACTAAAGCTTTCATGCCAGCACCCCGTTGTAAACCCGCATCAGGTTCTTATAAAAATGCTCATCATTAAATTCTTCATCAACATAGCACTTTGCCGCCCCGCCCATCTTCTTTGCTAGATCGCTTTCTTCCATCAGCAAGCGCATTGCATCAGCCAACGCTACCGCATTCGTCGCTTCATAGACAAAGCCGCGTTCGCCATGCGCTACCAATTCTGGTATACCCCCACGATTAGAACCGATCACAGGCTTGCCCACTGCAAACGATTGAAGGATCACATAGGGAAAATTTTCATGCCACAACGAAGGAACGATCACAAATCGGCAGCCGCGCAAAATTTGGTCTAAATCTTCGCCCCACTTCGCGCCGACAAACTGCACATGGGTTAGGTTTTGCAATACTGCTTGTTGCTCAAGCTTATCCAGATCTGGGCCATCACCCACTACAACTAGCGGCACATCTCGCGAAAGGGCGGCCGCATCCAGTAGCACGTTCACACCCTTTTCATCAATCAGACGCCCAAAGTAAAGCGCGTAATTCCCAACCTCATACAAGGCGGTATGTTTACGCGCATCAAAAGGGTTGCGTAAAATTCCCCACCGAAATGTCTTGTTACCCCAAAACTCCTCGGTTTTATGTGCCATAAACTCACTAGCAAACAGAAAGGTATGCACGTTTTTGCGATAGATGTTCAGCCAATTATGTATGTAAGCTTCCACAGTGCTGCCGACGCTATAAACAATCGAATCATGGCAACAGCGATTGACTGTAGCACGGTAAAACTTACCGCCGTTACATTCTTCGCAAACTTTTCCATGATGATAAAGTTTGTAATTCGGACAGATATGTTTGTAGTCATTACAGCTCATCACTACCGGCACGCCTGCATCGTGTGCGGCATCAAGAATAGCGGGTGTGAGCTCGACATAGATGGCGAAGGCATGGATGATGTCTGGCTTGAAATCCTTAATCAACCGCGCCATCTCCTGTTTTGCTGGGCGGTTATACACCATGCGCGGAAAATTCACCACCTTGGAAAGTATTCCTCCCTCCTTGTGTGAAGCTGCAGGAGGAAAATAGTCTCGCCACGGAGTTACTACCTCATCATCCTTCGTTGAGAAATATGCGACCTGATGTCCTTGCTCGGTTAATACGCGCCCCACCTCGTGGTAGAAAACCTCTGCACCACCTGTGACCGCAAAAAACTTATGTGCCAGAAGTATCTTCATACAGGGTATTTCCGAATAAGGTAATAATAAACACCCGTAAAAATCCCTTTTAACCCATCAAACCTGAAATGAATTAGGTAACTGATTCCCCATTTAGTACACGTTTTCATAACAAACAATAGGCCCGAAATATGTTGCATCCCCTGTGCGTACTTGCTCAGATTAAGCAAAGCCCCGTACACATAGTGCTTGACAAAAAAAGCGGAAGATTTATTTTTCCAGCTAAATGGGGGAATGTAAGATGCGGCATTTCTGACCAAACTTGAATGTGCATCATGCAGTATTTGCGTATTAGGATTATACCCGATCAGATACCCGCCCCTGATTACCCGTTCACAAAAATCAATATCCTCGCAGTACATAAAATAATCCTTTGAAAAGCCACCAACTTTTTCCAGCACCTCACGCCGAACAAACATTGCACAACCTGAAATGAAAGTGTTGTTAGGCACTGTCACTTCTGAGCCTTTTTTTTTATTGATATTTGGGGAGAGTGCTCCCCCTTTAGCCCAATTAATATAGCCACCGCCAAACCAAAATACATCAGGTGTTTTTAAATGAAAAATCGCTGGTGAACACATGCCCATCTTTGCGTTTTGCTCAAGGAATATGATTAATTTTTCTATGGTATCTGGAAAAATAACCGTGTCGTTATTTAAAATAAAAAAATAATCAGCCTGAGAATTTGCCAGCCCCCATTCGAGCCCAATATTATTCCCTACTCCAAACCCATCATTCTGTGGGTTGAAAATAACATGAGTATCAGAATGGCATGCTGTTGCTTTTTCTTCGCTAATCACACCATCGCCTGTGGAGGCGTTATCAACGATGACAACCTTGGGCTTTAGCGTGCTTTGAGCCAGACTTTTCAAGCATCTATATGTATCTTGCGGTGAATTAAAGTTCACCAGCACAACCAGAACGTTATTCACTCGTGAGACCGCTCATTCCTGTTGCCCATAATCATTGCTCCTAAATAAATATTAAAAAAAGTAATTGCCGCTAAAAATATTGGTTCTTTGGAAAATGCTCATCACAAATACCAGTACAAAAGGCATTAGTTGCTTCAGCCTGACAGACCAACCTTTTAGGCCTTCACTTCCCAGCATCTTATAGAATAAAAAATAAACCCTGTAACATATTCTTAACTGTAGCCATCATTTCATCGTTCCGAACGAGTATTTTCCATGAAGATACATCGTATTTGCTGGACTTCCAGACTTGATGTTCCGCATCATGTTCCAACTAAATAGAAGGGGTTGCTGCACTCCATGAATGCTAAGTCAAACCCTTCTGAAGTTC
>JBBQCU010000069.1:0-11050 GCA_038319065.1 Methylococcales bacterium | reverse complement strand
TGTTTTTGAATGGGCGGTTGTATACAGTACGCAAAATTAAAATAAACGGAACTCTAACCCAGTATTTGCTTTACTGTCAACAGTATACTTTATTTATCTATATCCTCCCAAGTGCATTTTTCACTGCTGTAGCAGTTCAATCGCCTCCTCTGGCAGTCTGTCTCACAAGTTGATCAAGTACACCAACAAATCTGCGCCACAAAATATTTGATCCGGAGACCATAATACCGTTTTTACTCCTAACCAAAACAAGAGAGCAACACTCTCTAGCTCAGCCATTCTTACACTACAACCAGCCATTTGTCAAGTGATATCAGTAGTTTGTGATTGACTTACAGTATTTACTCTGATATTTATCGTTCATAGAACACCATGAAACACGGAGGAAAACATGGACAAACATGATGATACTAAAAACCGCGACAGAGCGATCAGGCCCTCAGAATTACAACAGATTCTAGGAATCTCTAGATCTTCGATTCACAGACTAGAAGTATCTGGCGTATTGCCCAAAAAAAGAAAGTTTTTTGGAGGGGCGAGCTGTTTTTACCTGGAGTCTGAAATTGTGGAATTCCTTCGGGGCCAGCAACAAGTTGATGGTCCAAAAAAAACAGCCCCTCAGATTGCCTAAAGGTTCTCTGAGGGGCATGGGCGGATAGCGCGTCTGCAAACGCGACCAATCCTGATCTTGCCGATCTTGATAAAAGTACCACATTTGAGCGCCGACTGCAATTGGCACGTGGTTCTAATGGTCCAACCGCAGACGCCTATCCCTCTCTAAATATACTCGTGGATAGAAATGAGCAGGGAGGGGTATATGCAAAATTTATCATATCAAGACCAAGCTGAGTCAGAACGTTTCGATTCAGCAAGTCACTCCGTCGCACCCCAGTGCGATTATAGTATGTCTGAAGTCACATCACTCTGTAACCCCGGTGTGACCTCTATCATACCTACTCACACCGCTACATCACCCCCCACTCATACCAGCCTCTCAATTAAACAAGCGCAGGTCTTAGATGTATTGGTTAGGAACTTAAACAGAAGAACCAGTTACAACTCTGTAGGTGCGGCGGTAGGTATAAGTAAGCCGGCTGCTATTTCAGCTATTAAACAGCTAGTTAATAAAAAATACATTTCAGATCTTATTACTGTGCGCGATGGAGTATTTCAGGGATTTACCTATTGGACTGACAGCTTAAAATGTCAGCAATTTATGAAAGAAGGAGGGGCTTCAAATGAAAGATTTCATGTGATCACAAACACCCTCACACCCCTCCCTCACACCGTCTGCTCCCCCTCAGACCCTTATCACGCCTTTAGTAGTAGTTCTAGTTTAGAACAAAAACTAACTACTGTAGATCTTACCGATCCTGAGTTGCAATGGTGGGCTGATCAGGGATTGACAAGAAAGCAAATTATATCGTGGCTCGACCAATTCAGGATGAAAACAGAAGAGCTGGCTCAATCACTTCGCTTTGCACGATACGATGCTGTTCTGAATGAAATAAAGCCTAATGGAAAGCCCATCGAAAATCCCCAAAATTGGTTTTATACAATACTCAGAAGGGCTGGAGCATATCAGCGCCCTAAAAACTATAAATCAATTTATGAAATTCGCGCCAATGAACTTGAAGAACAACAGCGGCACGATGAAGCCGCGAAGGCAAAAATCTGGAAAGCTGAGATTGATAGCAAATTTAGCGAAATTATGAATCATCGAGAGTCACCACTTTTTCAGGAGCTTTTTGGCTGTGTAGGGGAGTTTGAGAAAGATAACCCGTTTGCTTTCGAAATCAAAATGAAGGAGTTGCTGAAAGAGAGATATCCCATTGGGTCATTATAGTAGCAAGGTGTGACTAACCGTTGGTTAGTCGCCTTGCCCTCACACTCGCGCTGCTTATCCGGGGAGTAAAACCAAATGTCAAACCAGTCAAAACCGCCAAAACAGAAGCCCGGTCCTTCGGCCAAAGCACTGCACAAAATAAAGCACAATCACCTAGGCATCTACCTATCTGATACAGAGCTTGCAGACCTTGCTTGTCGTGCTGGCACTCGCGTTCCGCTCACAAAACCAGGTTTACGATCAGGGGGGGATACCGCAGCGAGGAAGAAGATTGCCGCCTATATTCGCCATGCAGCCTTTGGCTCCTTGCCACCTAGAATACCATCTGCGAACATAGAGATATGGACATCCCTTACTAAGCCATTGAGTAATCTGAACCAAATTGCGAAAAAATTAAACGAGGGCGGCGGGATATATGATGCGGATGATATGTTCTATGTAATATGTCTGCGCGATCAAATATCCGAATTGAGGAAGTCACTATTTGAGACCGGAACATGAAAGCGAAAATCAAACGGGGCGATAGCTTTTTGGGCTGCGCGAAGTACATCATGACCGCCACAAAGTATCCAGGAATTATCGGAGGTAATCTCACCGGCTCAACTGCACACGAGATAGCCACCGAACTATCAGCTATTGCCGCCCAAAGGCCGGACATTAAAAAACCGGTATGGCATGGTTCTTTGTCGGCTGCCCCCGGCGAACGGTACAGCGACGAAAAATGGAGTGTAATCGTAGCTGATTACATGCAGGGCCTGGGCTTTGACGTGGGTAAGACCGCATATGTTGCGGTCAGGCATAACGATACGTCGCTGGACCATATTCACATTGAGGCATCCAGGGTGATGCTTGATGGCAACGGTAGCATATATCACGGTAGGAAAGAGGTTTTCAGGGCGATTACCTTGACCCAGAAGCTTGAAAAGAAATATGGACTGATCCGGACCAAGGGGCTTGCCGGTAAGCAACCGGAAGTTAGGAAGCCGAGCAGAGATGAAGCCGAACTACATGTCCGCAAGGGGACCACACCACCCAGAACTCAGCTTCAACGGATCATCGACTTCGCCACCAAGGACAAGCCGACACAAGCCGAGTTTGAAAGCCGTCTTACCGCCGCAGGGGTAGGTTGGAAGAAAAGTACTGGAGGTTACAGCTACGAGCTGGACGGTGTACCGTTCAAGGGGTCACAATTAGGCAAAATATACAGCTACACCAACATCCAAAAGTCTTTCACAACTCCCAAGCAGCTGCAAGTGCAGACTATTCGTGCCGCCAAAGCTGCCGCATGGGAAGCCGAACGGGAACGCCAGAGCCGCTATAGATCAAACCGTTATACTATCCGCTCCACTGGCCGGATTGCGTCACGAATACTTCCCAAACCGTTAGGTTTGGCGGTAGAACTTGCTGCCGAGATACTAATTGCTATTGCCACGGTCAACGACTGGACACAAGCCCAGATGTACAAACAACAGGTTGAACGACTCAAGTATAAACTCAACAGGAAGCTGGTGGTGCAGGTGAAAATCGCTTTATCTTTAGCACCTCAACAAACGCCTGTTTCACACACACAGCCTGATGTTGTTCACGTCGTAGACAAACAACCGACTGTCAAAGAAAGTAACCTCCCCATTCAACAGCCAGCACTCGATCCTGTAGTTCAGGCAGTTGAACCGGTTCATTCGGCGGCGTCATTAGACTGTAAGCCTAGTCTCACCACTATCGAGCTGAACAGGCTTGACGAAATTAGTTGGGAGATTGTGCAACACACCTCAGAGTATAACTCCAGAAAGCTCTCCGCCGCTTGTTATGATCAATACGCTGATAAGGTAGAGGCCGAGATTAGGGACATTATCAAAAATGTGCCGGATCTCAAGGTTGAGATCGATTGGAACGTTCCACATCCGGTCACAATTAACGGGGAGAGAGTGCAGTCCATCACAGCCAAGCAGAGATTATCCATGTCACCAACACCGTCAAAAAAGCCGACAAGTCGGAAATACTAAGGGGGTGAATCATATGAATGTCAAGAAACTGCTTGAAAGTTTGGAAGTTGAAACATCCACAAACTTAAGCACCAGCCTTAAAATTTATCTAGAGCTACGTGAGCTCAAAAACCGCGTAGAAAAAGCCGGACAGTTATTATGCGGAGATGGAGTAAGGGACGGGCAAGCCGAACTAACACATCATTTAACTGATGTCGTTGTTAGTCCGGAGAATCCCCGTCAATTTGTTATCACGTTGGCAGAGACCATTACCGTTGATGAGCTGGATACAAATACGTATGAGTCAATTGACGCAGAAAACAATGAGATCCCAGATGAAGAATATCTTGAGGAAGATTGGGCAACAGATTCAGGGCCTAACGAAGAAGATAGCATCCCGGTCATGTGATGATGTTAAGGCAATAATTATGGGGCATGACTAGAAAAGCACATTAAAAAGTGTGCTAACATATTGTAATGACCTTTATATGATTTGTGGACAATCCAACCAGCGTTCCGGAATGAATCAGTCCATCTCCAGATATTGTCTAATTCTGCCATATTCAATGCTTGATTTTGAGTAGCCCGCCACCTTTCCAGCCCTCGGTTGCCAGATAAGACAGATAATTTCTTATAGTAGTGGATAATTGTCTGTGGTTTTATTAATATAGCTCTGAAGTTGTCTTGACCATGTGAGATATGTTTGGCCTGTAAATACCGAGCCAAAACCAGTTCGTCATAAGCTGTCTTTTGACGAGGCAGAAGCCATTTTGTCTGCTCGTTTCGCAGCATATTTGCTGGAACCAAAGGATGAAGTGAACCGTCATCCGGATCTTGCGACCGCGCTTGAGTTGCTGGCAACCTCGAAGCGAGCAGCAGGACTGGCTACGGCAAAACAATGGCAATTATGGGCTCTGAAGGTCCGTGGCGGGAAGGTTCCGAGTGCGGGTTTCGTTCAGTCGGTGCTCGGCGTGATGGACGACCTGCGTGGGAGTGGTTTTTCGGGTGACCCTGGTAGAGATTGGAGCCGTGTCAAACGCGCACTGCGTAATGTTGGCGATGAAAATTTGACTGTGGTGGCAAAGAATCTTGACTACCTTGTTGCGTTCAATCGAGGAAAACGTATAAGTGGCGGACTTGGTTCGGTGTGGGTTCGTGATGGGCAGTACACTGGTGCTCGCGAGGTACTCGACATTGCGCTCGCCCAAGACCAAATTCTTGGAGGCATTGACGATCCACCCGGCGTGCAGGTGATGACGGTGCATAAATCCAAAGGAAAACAGTTTGATGGCGTCATTGTCGTCCGCGAAGGGAGGCATGACGGGAAACAGATGGTTTCGTCGTTCGTGTGGTGGGGTGACGAAGCGCCACACCATCGAAGTCGCAAGATATTACGCGTTGCCATCACGCGCGCCAAGGTTCATACTTTGAAGCTCGGCCCGATTTACCCAGTGTGCCCTATTGTCGGGCCGCATAAGCTGTAGTGTGGCAACTTTAACTTGAATGACTAGTCGGGTGTAACCCCACCTGGCTTTTTCCTCTAATTGTCAAAAATCTTGTTGCGCGTATCATGGTCAATTATCCCTGGGAATGGGCTTGATGTGAATCGGCATGGCGCAATGACCCATCATCGGCGTCGAAGCTTGACCCACTTAAAGCTATATCATGCTGATTGTGCGGGAAACAGAAAGTCAAGGTGGGCCAGCCAGGGCACCAATGCCGGGTCAAAGTTGATTTCTGATTCACATGGAGTCTAATCCATTTTGTGGCATCTAGGCCCCAATCTCCTGATACAAAAACGCCGTGAGCCTCTATTAGATGAGGTGTTCACGGCATTTTTCGTATTTCAGTTGGTCAACGAGCATGGCACCATCTTTTAGATATTAATCACTTCAATCTGGATAGTACCAGGGCATTCATCAAGCAAAATATTTTCATTACTAAAAATCTTTATGTTAGCTTGCAGAAGCCCCGGACCGGGGAGGGGCAAAGGGTTTAAGACTACAGGTAGGACAATAGTCCCCAACTTTCCATCTGAGGATTTTACATCCCCATCAATACCAGCAAGATCATTTCCATTATGAGAAAGCTTGATAGAAAAACGATTTGGCTTCTGATCAGAATCTTCTACAAGCACTCTTATGAATATGCCTAATCTAAACGGAAATGGCCAAACCACATTGTTCGGTAAATTAAAACTCAGTTTATCATTGTAAATCCCCATAATAGAAACTTTACCGCCAATCTCATGACGAATATCATCGGAAAAAATAAAATCTATCAAGCGCATGTTAAGCTCCTATTTCTATAACTTTGATTTGAGGTTCAAATTTATATGTAGCATGGACTGCGACTGCAACTCTGTAATCTGAAATAATCGCAGATGGATGTTCGGGGGGCTTAAGAGCCTTATAAATAATGTTACCTGCAGCTTCCAATACTTTTCTTTGGACTACTAGGGGGCTAAAACGAGCATCAGCGACTTCAAGTAACCACGGGAAGGCATGAACAACCCGCAACAATGCCACTGAAGCAGATGAGGTGTCTCCGCTTTTCCATCTGGAAACAGTTCTAGCCGGAAGATCTAGGGCTCGTTCAAAATATGTCATTTTGATCCCTAGTTCGTTTAAATCCTCTAAAATTGTGCCGATCAAATGTTTTTTTGCTTTTTCAACTGCAGCCAAAATACGAGATTCATTCTCACCTGAAAAATCACCGCATTCATTGCAAACTAAGCAACAATAAACTTGCTCCTCAAATTCTACAGGTTCTCCATAGAAAGCATTCAGTGAGATTCTTTTAGTTTCCGACTTCAATTCACTCGAGCCACATACTGGACACGTCGTGCTCATATTATTCTCCATCTAGTTTCTTTTCTACAAGCTCCTTGAGAGCTTGAAATGGTAGATAGTTGAGATTTGTCTCTATCTCTCGTAAGTTTGGTTCTGTATTAATCTTAAAGGATTTAATACTCCACTTGGCCGTCCATGGAACGAACATGAAAGCAATATATCCATATTTCCTGCCGGAATAAAAGCTGTATGAATCGACATCAATATCAGGTGGTTTACGAGGATTGAAACGCCAAACGTCTGTATTTATACGAACGGCATCTTCTAGGCCACCACTACCGATGAACGCCAACAAAGCGGACTCTGTGAGTAGGTTAAAGTCTTTTTCTGCGCCTTTTTTTGCATCATATGACACAGCCACTTTACTTGGGTCATTACATGCTTTTTCGAAATCAGCAAAACTATACGGCATCCTCTCTCCTGCAATCTTGTATTGAACCATTACACTTTTACATAATTTATTATACAATACACGCCAAATAAAATCTAGCATGTAAATTTAAATCCCAGCAAGGGTTGTGGACTGGATTTTAAATTTGACACTTGTCGGCGTCGGAGTTGATCCTGACCTGGCATTCCATATTGATTTTATGAAAAAGGGTGGATCATGCGGGACGCAGATGCCCGGTCAAGCTTGTAAGTCATCCACACTTAATAAAAGTGCAGTGTAATTCCTGTGTAATCGTGTTTAGAAAAAGCAGGTTTTGGGTAAGGCGCTGGCATTGATCCACGATCTTTAGTCCACCGCTCAATGTTTGCAAGCGGCTTGTCCCATAAACAAGGATCTTCCCGCAGCCATCTGATTACGGCTCGATGCAAGGCCAAAGACCGTTTAATTTGACGTTCAATTATCGCTGGACGTGGTAGGGTTTTCAACTCCTGAATACGTTTTCGTTTGGCCTCGACAGTCATAACCCCTGAATCCCACCAGCCCCGCTTGCAGGCAGGGCATAGTTTTTCTGTGTATTTTTCTGTTTCAGTATCGGGCGGTTTCTGCGGAGGCGCATCGCCCAAAATTGCACAAATAGGAGACCATTTCCATTGAACCACCTGTTTTTCTACCTTTTTTACCGGTAATATCCCTCAAAATTTCAGTATAAAAACCGATTTTTCGGTTTTATACGGAACATTAATCAGCAGCAGTTAGACCAGTCTTCCACCTGTCATAGTCACTCTGATAAAAGAAATCGTATTCTTCTGGTGGCAACGAAGGGCCGGGGCGGGTTTGCCCCATTAACCATTGACGGAACGGCTCTTGTTCCTCTTGAGGCAGGTTACGTATCCGGGGATAGTGCTTGGTTAGACGTTGTATCTCCAATAGACCAGCTTCCCACCGCCGGTAATCCGCAGGCCAGTAGCCATCCTGCTCTTCTCCGTCCACCACCGGACAATTTTTCAAATAGAGGTATGCTTTGAACGGTTCTCGTTCCTCTGGCGGCAAGTCGCGCAATCTGGAGGGATTGTTATTCAGCGGTTTCCTGTTTCCCACAACTTTATACTCCACGCCATTTACGATTTCCTTGTGCATTTACCACCCCCTACCACATCTTGCCGTCTGCTGGATGCCTTGAAACGGGGCATTTACGTTGTATCGGCAAGTTTACTAGCTGATTTTCAGTTGTGTTGAATACTCAACCAGGTCAAGCTGAACAAGCTCATTTATGGCCGTATTATACAGCCAGCAATCCGTTTTGTTGTTCGTGGTGTCCAGGGCAACATAGGTGTCCGTCACAACCGGCTCTTTCGTTTCGGTATGACCAAAAAGTTGAGGAACAGAGGCAAGACCGGTTTCACGCTTAAAATCATACCAGAAGATACCACCATTCCTACATTCACCGCCCCGACCAGAGCCAATAGCAAAAATTCCTTCCGACCCCGGCTCGTAGGGTTTATTAAGATACTCTTCCAGTTTCTTGTTAAGCCGGCCAGCAATCGCAACTACATCGGTTTGATGCTTCGCCAATCTCACATGACAACCGGCATGAGTGAGCAACCAACCATCCACCACATATGCAGCGAGGAACCGGCCCTTATTGGCCTCAATGACTTCTTGATATTGTTTTTCCCGGCCATACTGGAAGCCAGTACAGATGAATGGAGGTATTTTCAGGTAGTGCAGATCATGATTGCCCCACAGCAGTATAGCATCACTGTCTAGCAGCAATTGCAATGCTTCTAGCTGCCGTTCAGGAGGTTCATGAAAGCTGTCAAGGTAATCGCCCAGGGCAACATGTTCTTGATCCGGCTTATAGGCTAGAAACGCTTTAACCTTCTCAACACAACCATGAATGTCACCTACAACAATTGCCATCTAATCCCCCGGCCCCGTGGCCTTGTTCTGCTCTCCTGGCAACCGCAGATTTTCTTCGGCCAGCCAGTTTTCTAATTGGAGAGCAGAAATTTCGCTCGGCATCGGAACCGTCACGGTCTGTTCTTGATCCTGCGTGTCGAGCCAGTCGAGAAAGGTAATCAATGCTTTAGTACGTCGATAGGTTTTTTTGACTACACTTTTGCGCAAAGCCTTCAAATAAGAATAGTAGGCGTTAAAATATGAAGTTGTCCACACACAACTATATGGTATTTTTGTCTTTTTAAGGTTTTGTCTCTTTTCTATTTCATGCCAGTTTTCAGCTACCATCTATTTACCTTTATATGCCCGTATCCCCACAAACTATCGCCATTACCATAATCCTTCATATTCTAACCGCACCCGTCCGATCTTCACTGCCAAGGGCAATTGTACCAGTTCAGCAGCCTCAGTGTCATAAACCCAACAGCTATTTGTAAAATTGGTTGTATCCAGGGCAATGTAATTCACCGTCAAATAAGGTTGTTTTTGTTCAACATGCCCGAATATCTGTTTAACGGAAGCTAAACTATCTTCTTCCATCCAATAATTATGGTAAAAAATCGACTGTCCCCTGTATTCCGTTGGTTTGCCATAGTTATAAAACCTCCTGACAAGAAACTTTTGATATCGGAGATTCAGAATTTTAGCCAGGTGATCCACGTCTTTAAGCCGCGATAGTCCACGCCGCATTCCCGCGTGAGTGCATAACCAACCATCCACAGCATAGGCAGCAGTGAACCGCTGTAAGTTCTTTTCAATGATTTCCTGGAAGATATGCCAATGGTCGAAATTGTAACCGGCGAACTGGAAGGGGGCATAATCAAGATAATGCACCTCATGGTTGCCGAGCAGCAGCACCGCCGAGGAATCCATTAGCATTTGAAGCGTTTCTATTTGGCGCTCTACTGGCTCAAGAAATGAATCAAGATAATCTCCCAGGGCAACGTGCAGGGCTTCCGGTTTATAGGTTAGAAACGCCTTGGCCTTGTCAAGATCACCGTGTATGTCGCCTACAATAATAGCCATTAATAACCCCATTCCATACTATCTCCAACAAACAACCCGCAAATCATGCAACCTTACGTGTCAAAGGCACTACGTTGCTCTCAGTGCTGCCGATGATTCCTTTTAGTTTGCGCTCCCAGGCCTCAAGTGCCAGCTGTTTTTCCTTGTCGTACTTGTGACGGTTGTAAGTACGGATGATCCCTTGTTTGACGTGGTTTAACACGGCATCAATTATTTCGTCCATGAATCCCATGCCTGCCATGAACGTTGCCGCCGTTCGTCTCAAGTCATGGGGTGTAAATTTATCAACATCAAGTTTGTTTTCGGTAGCTGGTTTTACGTCTGGGCCAATGATTTGTTTGCCGCTCTTATCAGTCAGCGGCCATGCGAGGTTACGCCGTACAGCAACCGGTAGCGCATGTGAATCAATCGACTTTTTTTTGTTTCTGTGAGGGCACGGGAATATATAACCAATGTATGGGCTAGTTGTGGGTAGTTCTGGTTTCTTCTCCCTCTTCATCCTCAGGTTATGATTTATAAGACCTTGCTTATTATCCTCTATTGCAGCATTGATAATTTTCAGTGCCGTGGCGGTCAGATAAATCCGATGTTCTTTGCCGTTTTTAGATCGTTCTGACGGAATTGTCCACCAATGACCGTTAATCTCCTGGGTATGCATCCCTGATATTTCACCTGGCCTTTGGGCAGTGACGAGCACAAGCTTCAACGCGTTCCTGATATCGTTACTGATAACGGTTCTATCCAGATTACCCCAAAAGGCTTTTATCTCGGCTTCACTTAAAGTGCGTTCCCGGCTAGTGTTCGGAGCGAGTGCCTTAACGCCGGTAAAAGGAGTGAATTGGAGAATATCGCGCTCTACAGCAAAGTTGAACATTTTGCGACTGACTTTTAAGACTTGGTTGGACATTGCCGGTGTGCCACGGTCAACGATGCTTTCCAAGAGTAGGACGATATCACGCTTTTTTATCTCCTCTGCCTTGCGGTCGCCCCAGAT
>JBBQCU010000068.1:0-11111 GCA_038319065.1 Methylococcales bacterium | reverse complement strand
CAATCGATGACGCATTGATGCAGTTTCTTCAAGACTTATAATTATGTATAGCGCGCTGCCAGTAATCGCTGGTAGCGTGCGGGGTACAGGTCGAAATTAAATACTTCTATACATAGTTAGGTACTATACATAGGGGTCGGGTGGCGACTTTGGTCTTGACGAGATCAAACAAATTTGAATGTCCGGTATCGAGATTGACTTTTCGAAACTAACGAATAACGGGTATCGGCCAAGACCTGCCTGTGGTGAACCTATTGAGGGGAGCTGGAATTCGACTCTTAAGTGACGCTCGACTACAAGCTTCTAACCCATCTGTCGTCTTACAAACCTAAGGTTATCCGGTTGATCACGGAAATTCACTTTCTTCAGCCAACCACGGACCAATTCTCCATCCGTTTGACTCTAACGATTTCTCATGGTCATTCTCCCAAATACTTCTTTTAACCCCTCTAATAATCCCTAACGAACCAATATTTTCTTGAATTATAGCTCGAGCTTTGCTGGATGCCACCACCAACCAACCTTCGCCAGTTATTTCTCGAGTGCGTGGAGGTTGACGGTCGATTGGGCCATCTTGCCATCGCCGGCTTTCAACCATGATTTGTCCATCATCATCAACCCATCGGAAAACTCCGCCCTCGGAAATGTGCCAGCCAAGCCGAATCGCGATAACCGGATTGAAAGCCAGCCATTTACTGGCTCCGACCAGTTCTTGCCGAGAATAACCATGAACCACCAACGATGGAATGTTTCCGGCTCTTGGCAACACTGGATAATCCTTTGCCTTCCAAGCATGGCGGCTTGGAAAAAAGTTGTATGTACTAACCTCGTCATCAGGCGACACAGGCCAATCAGGGTGGCAGGCCATAGCAAGCCGTAGTTCCGTAGGTACTTTCCAATCCCATTCCTTAAAACGTGTTAACTCCCCTACTACTACAAAGCCATCATCCAGGTAATCCACGAAAAAGCTAAAGGCCTCTTCGTTGCTATCAACCCATTCGTCACGGACCCTATAACCTTCAGACATATTAGGAATTTTTATCGATTTAGGACGAAGTTCTGGTTCAACTCCAGCCAATCGCCAATCGTAAAGAAATAGCCAATGATAAGCCGCAGCCATGACTTTATCGTCAAGCACTCCAGCATCGACCAATTCCGCAACAACCCGGCTTATAGCGTGCTGTGCCACATGAGGACGTTGTCTGTTGTAAATAAGCTTTAATTCAATATTACTTAACCAACCCCTTGTGCGCTTTTCTGCCGCGCGATTCCAATCAGACTCTGGTTTAATGGACCGCATTAAAATAGCAGTCCTTTCCAAGAGATTTTCTAAAGGTATTTCAGTTATATGGCTCAACCATTCGATTTCTTCTTGATGGGGTCGAATCATTTCGAGTGGGTCGCTTGAATCCGGCAATACTTCCCCAGGAAGTAAAGCATGATCGGGTATGGCAGAATCATAGTTACCGAGTGGCGGAAGTTTCAGGGTATATACCAAAGGGAGCTTTGTGGTTTCGGTTTTTTCTGTACTGACCGGCTTAATTTCCACTAGATCAGCTAATTGCTCCGCCATTCGCCGCACAATAAAATCATGAGATTGGCAAAGCTCGAGAATAGGACCGGAAAATTCTTTGGCTATTGATGAGCCTTGATACCAAGCACTATCCAATAATGCAAGCCCTTGAATGACGCCGATATGTTTGTCGTTCAGTAAAGAAGATATCGAGCATTTTGTTGCTTCAGGGGCAAGTCCTCGGACAACGATTTCGCTCAGAGCATTGTGCACCTGATCTCTCACTTCGTTGATCGGTAGTTTAGCCGCCCAGGAACAAATCGATAACAATACTTCTTCAATTGTGAATTTATATTCCGCTTCCAACTTTGGAATATCTTCGGCTAGAGAAAACTCGGCTAGCTGGTAAATATGCTCCCGAAATTCCGGCCATAATTGATCCCACGGAGCATGATCGAAAAGTATTTCAATCAGCTCTTCCCAATTGTAGATAAGGTTGACCGGGTATCTAAATTCCGACGTGTAATCATCGATCAATGTCTTTAATGCGCTGGGGCGCCAATGTTGAGGATCAATGGCGATTAATCCCTTGAAGGCATTTTGACGGGTGCCACCATCCCAATGTATATCCCAACCGGAAGCTTTTGTTTTTTGTAACATCGGTTCCAACAGTGCGAGTGCTTCTGTGGTGCGCCCGAGTTGATGCAAGCGTAGGGCAAAGTGATTACGTAGATTGTCATGGAAAGAGTAGGATTCCAGCAGCCTCAATAGTTGATGGATCTGGGCTGCGTTTATTTGTGGGATTAGTGGTTTCAGTACCTCATGCCATGGAAAATAGTCTGTTTTTTCCACTGACTCGATCACGGCCACAAACTGCTCATAGGAACCCACCATGACCATCACTTCTTCCAATGTAACTTTTCGGCCACCCTTTAAAATCAAGCTGGAACTGGCCCTGTCTTGTTCGCCGGGATTTTCTGAATATAGACTTTCGAATTGGCTCGCATCTCCACCCGCCTGACGTATTCCAGCGATCAGTGCTCTCCACCATGATGGCCTCTGATTCGGCCAAGCTTTAACCTGCAATGTCAGGTTGAGTTCATCGAGCAAACGATGACCTACGCTCGGTTTGGCGTGCGGAATGCAAACCGCGGCCAACTGTTTTGCCAAAGGCTCGTAGAGATAGGGCACAAACGGAATGTACAGGTGTCGTGTGAGATTCATGATAAGTTCTATCGGGGGCTGATGTGTGCGGAGCGCTCCCAGCAAAAGCCCGGCCACTCCAGTATCAAAGTGAATGCCACCGTTTTCCCACAGCCACTCGCATAACTGCCAACCTTTAGCTGGGTTGATATTCACGGCGAGCGCAAGTAACTCAATCGCCGCATCTTGGGTGCCCCGTCCGCGATTGGCCTTCTCCAGCACCAGGATTGCAGCAGCGAAATGATTCAACTCTTTCTGGATTAGTTCAGGGTCAACAATAGCTACTTTGGTCAATACATCGACCCACTGCTGCAATTGACGGTCTTTGTGATGATAAATACCAAACGACCCTGCCAGCATTGGTGGAATTAAGTCGCGCGCCCTGTCGATTTCACCGATTTCGCACCACGACTCGGCAAGCTCGCTAAGATATTCAACCCTTTCATGTACATCGTCCCAAACGCCGATTTCTTGTTGCAGGAATTCCAGTCGTTGGATGAGGCGCGAACGGCTATCACCGTGTCGGTAAAGATCCAAAGCAATTTTGCGGCGGCGGGCAGGCGGCCAGTACAGTTTGCTGCTTTCAGAAGTCCAAAGCTTTTCAAATTCATCGCTCAATGCGACAACCACTTCATCTCCATATGCGGCCGCGGCACGAATCATGAGGTCGAAATAATCGTTTGCCGCCCCTTGAAATTCATACCAACCAGTCCAGTCGTTTGTCTCTTTCCAACTTCGTTGATACAGCCTAAGCGCTGAATGCAATATGCGGACGATTTCGCTACCAGATAACTTTTCTTTACGCTTTGCTTTTCCCCAAAGTGTGGCAATGATGACCAAATGCCTTTCAAATAAAACATTGCCGCGTTCCTTTGCGTCTAGGGCTTCAGGTACAGCGGCTAAAGGGGAGACGTCTATTCCCAAAGTCGCCAGTAATCGATTCAAGCGAATCCGCTGAACAAAAGGTGCAAGTTTTTTCCATTGGCCACCAGACCAACTGTAGGTCGGCGGCTGAGAAACTCCTGAAATCCTTTGGCGAGTACTGTCAAAATCATTGCGAATATTTATTAAGAATTCGCCAAGAGATACCTTGTCGGTATCATCCAATTCCGCCTGCTCAGCCCAAGCAAGAATACGCTCTAAGGCCGGAATGGCTTCGGGATGGGTTGCATGATGATGGCAGATATTAAAATCCAGCCGTAATAATAAATCTGTATCGTCCGAGAGCGAGTCAAATAATCTCCTAAAATCAGCCCACAAAGCAGGATTCTCTCGTCGCGTAATTGTGTCGACCAAAACGATTCGAATATTGGCGCGTAGCTCTTCAGAAGCGAGATTATGGTCTAAATTAGGAAATGTGGGATCATTTTCGGCCATCAAGGCGTTAATAGCATTCAATACTACTTTCAATGGTCGAAAGTAATACGCACACCTAACCCAACGCTTCAATACATCGTTTCTCCCCGAGGATGTTTTCACGGGTTGTGATCCGCTCAACCAATCCAGTGGTTCTGCTGCCTCAAATAGGATTCGTGCCGCCCCAGTCTCGCCCGTGTCGAATAATTTCCGGCAAAGGCGTAGTGCGGCAGCCTTACCAATCCGCCGCTGGTTACCGTCCATGACATAATCAAGCACAGCACCAACTCCTTCGAGAGAGAGCACAAGTTTGGGTATATCTACTTGATCCAATACCTCCCCACGTTCCTTAAGTTCATGCTCAATTAACAATAACCTGAATAGCGCGACGGCATCCATTTGTTCACGCGACGCCCGCAAAGCAATCGTAATATCTTCAAATATTTTTTCCAGGGAACGCAGTGCATAAAACTGGCGGCGAAAATACTCTTGGGAGGCGAGAGCCAATACCTTGGTCCATTCTTCAGCGCAGGCATGATGGTATAAGGGTTCCCAAATTTGCGATTCCGCCGCCTCTGGCCGGGCGGTGAATGCCGCCAGTTGCCTATGATACTTGCGGTTCAACGAGGTGTCGTATTGATCCAACAAATCCCGCGAAGTGCGGTCAATCAGGAATTGACGGAAACTATTGTGAAAGAAATGCCAGCGGAAAGTCGCCTCCTGACGGAAATAGATATGCGCTTGCCGAACTAGGATGCGAACGGTTTCTTCGCCAGTCCATGTCACAAGAAGCCTAGGATCGAACGGCACGCGGAGACGGGCAAGCAGTGCCAATAATTCTTTGAGCGCTGTGTTTAGCTCAATACTTTGCCAATAGATTTCATAGTGCCGGTCTATATGTCCTTGATAAGGATTGGCAGACATTAAGATTTGTACCACAGCTGTCGGGTCACGGATATCCGCAAGCATTTTTAGCAAATAGTTCAGAGCCAAGGGGTGGCCAGCCGACAGCAGATAAACATCTTCCATTTGCTCGACTGAAAGCGGAAAGGGCAAACAGGCGGCCTCGACTATGGTGAAAACGGCCTTACGCGCTAACGGTGCCATCGTCACTACCCGGCTGCTTTCCTTGAGGTGGGTTTTGATAGCTGGCGACAAACCGACCAGTTCCAAGGTTTGGCTGCCCAGAATAAAAGTCACCCCGTCTGGCATCGTGTCAGGGTGGGGAAGATCGTGAAGCAGACTACGTTCCGGCTTTTGTTCCCTTTCGATGTGATCCAGCGCATCGACCAAGATTATGGTCAGCACGCCATCGCTGAGCCATCGCTCATGCAATTCAGCCAGTTGCAGGTGAAGCTTACCGAGCAGTTCTTCTCGCGTTTTGGCTTGGTTATCGCCGCCGCGAATGCTTTGGGATTGCAAAGCGATGACGACATCATGCAGAAAGTTGGATGCTTCACCCCGCCCTTGAAGCGGGCTATCGGGAACATAGGCGTAATAACGCACAAGGCGGCAGCCTTTGCGATAGCGCAAAGTTTGGGTGAGCGTGGTAGATTTTCCCGACCCAGGCGTCCCGAGCACGGCCAGATAGCCACGCTTATGGTCGGTCAATGCCGCTTCAAGCGCGGTAACCGTGGTGGAGATGGGCTGATAAAAGCGGTCAATTGGAAACTCATGCAGGAAGCGTGGCTTGAAGCGGGTTTCCCAGCCGAGGCCAATAAGCAATTGATCCCTGTCGATACGGATCACGCGGCGATCAGCGCCGACACTCCGAAACAGAAAAGCGACCAATGCTTCTAAATCTTCCTGTCGACGGAGTGCTTCTCGATTGGTGATCGCTGGGATTTCAGTTAGCTTGAAAGCCAAATCTAGCTCGCAATCCTGGGCAAAGCCCATGAATTCCATTTCGGAAAGCCGGCTCGCCCGAATCAATACCTCCAGTGCGGGCTTCCAGCCGTATGGACACGCCTGCAAGCCCCTCCTAATCCAAGTCTTATCTTGCCAACAATCGTTCAGGAAACCTTGCAAGTTGGCTTTGGAGACCGTGCCATCATCATGCGGAATAGCAGCTTTGGGTGCACCAATATCCCGAGAAATCAGATGTACGATCACCCGACACTCTGGATTTGATGCTTTGAGCCTGCGCCAACCGCCTGCGAGTTGTCCGATTAACCCGTGGCTATCGCTGTCGCCAGGATCACCTTCGCCGGACGTCAGATCATTGAAGCCAAACGAGCCGACTTGTTCACCCCATTTGATTTGGTAAGCATCAATTTTGGCGGGTGTAGCCACTTGGATGTCGTCCACTCTGCCTGCCGTTGGATCGGCCAAGGCTATCCATTCAAGTTGGCCTGCCAACAATGCAGTATAGATTTGCTCAGCAGCTATGCGATATTGGGCGGAGTAACCAACGATGGCGGCTCGTTCACCTGAAGCGGATATGTGATCGGACATTATAAAATGGAGAAAAGAGTGTTCTGGAACGTTATTCCGTTCATTATCAAATACTACAATGGATTTCTTCAATAACTTTATGGACGAGTGGTTACAGTACTGACGCATTAATACTGTATTAACGCTCATATACAAGACTGATTATGTCGTCTGGCACAGACGAATCATCGTCCAATTTTTTCTCTTATTCCTATTGGAGATGAATTTCTCTTTCGATTTAGAAAGCAGGTTGACATTAACGCACTTTAATATTTAGAGTAAGTGACTGGTTTCGCTAGTACTCAAGACGTTCATCGAAAATGACTGAGTGGCCGAAACGGGTCGATATTGCTACTTTACCAATGACCGGTATCGGGAAGCTTAAATCCATAGCCGAATGACTGGAGTGGGTCGTTGGCTGACAGCGAATAAACTCAACATTTGATGATTTTCAGTGGCTGCTTTTGAGTAATTTCAAATGGAGCATTTAACGTTGTCAGGGCATTTTTTATCTTGCCCGATAGCACGGCTATAGCCAATCCGACGTCATCCATCGCCAGGATTTGGCCAATCGTTTCATGTTTGATGCTGTGCGCGATCTTCAGAATTTCTTCGTTAGGATGACACTGAATTTGCTGATCACCCGTAATAGATTCCTCTGAATAGCCTTCCCCTGGTTTACAGTGTCGTGCTAAAACTCATCCAACTCCTGATTAAATTCATTGGCAGTCTTTAGCTGAATGGGCTCTCGGTTCGGCCACACTTTGAATTCTTTAACATTCCAGCCCGGCTTACCAAGCAGTTTGCCAATTAGCTCCGCGCGGGTGGTCTGGGCTTCAGTTTTTGCCATACTTCAACTTCCCTTGTTCATTCAACTTGGCGCAATAGTTGGATTGGATTATGCAATTCAGACATTTGCCCTATTCCATTACCGCTTCGCCTAATTCTTCTTTGGCAGTCCAAATTCGATAATGAACATCAAAATCGTTTGGAACAAACACAACAACAGGTATTTTGCTATTGTAGGGTAATAAGCCTTGGTCTAAGCGTACTTTTACAAATGCCTCTTGTTCCTTCTGATTGGGAGGACAGGCCATCAGTGTCGAGGTAGGCCCAGTCACTAATTTAAGCATAAAGTAGGTAAAGCCCCACCCTTTTGCAATTTCTTCAGACAAATGCCCAATAAACCAGTGCTTGTTACAGTCGACTTTAAGTGTTTTTCCAATGATGATTTCAATTTTATTGGCATCTTCATTGGCCAGCGGTTGAAGATGGATAGCCATTCTTTTAAAACCTTTCTCCGCTGGCGGATAAGGGTCCATTCCGTAAGAAGCAGCAAAAATTGGCGTATTAAAAAGCATAACAATGCTGATCACAAGAAATCCGGCATAACGTTGCATCATATAAACCCTCTTTATAATATTTCCAGCAAAAATAATTCGTATAAGATAATCCGGATCATACGCAGGATTAAACTTTTCAGACTATGACCTATATCAGGATTAACATCAATAGAATAGTTTTTCGCAGACCAAAGTTTACAAGAATGAATTTCCTGGCTACATCCCTTTTTTACTGCAACTCTAATTAAAAATCTAAAGTAAAATAGCGCATTTTACAAAGCTTCACTTCGTAAATCACAATCGGACATCAAAAGGTACACATGAAAAATTATAAAATCGCAGTGTTAGCCGGTGACGGTATCGGCCCGGAAATTACTCAGGAAGCCATCAAAGTACTTAAAGTTATTGAAGAACGCAATGATGTCTCTTTTGAACTGATGCCTGCCGCCTTCGGTGCCTGTGCCTACTTTGAGTTTGGCGATGCATTCCCACAGTCGACCATCGATATTTGTGATCAGGCCGATGCCATTCTAAAAGGCACGATAGGCTTGAGTCATGAAGAATCCAAAAAGATTCCCATCGATAAACAACCGGAACGCGGTGCTTTGTTGCCGCTACGTCGCCGTTACAATACCTACGCAAACTTCCGGCCTGTTTCATTGCCCAAGGCATTAGCCCATTTTTCACCACTCAAACCGGAAATTATCGGTGAAGGGATTGATATCATTATGGTGCGCGAATTGGTGGGGGGGCTCTATTTTGGCCATAAGGAAATAGGCATTAACGAGCAGGGTTTGCGTTATGTCAAGGAAACACTGGAATATGATGAGTTGCAGATCAGCCGCATTTTGCACCAGGCATTCAAATTGGCCACTAAGCGTAAGAAAGTATTACATAACATCCACAAAAGTAATGTTCTAAAATCCAGCGTACTCTGGAATGAAATATTGGATGAAATCGCTGTAGACTATCCGGACGTCGAAGTTATTCATCAATTGGTTGACTCAGCCGCTACAAACCTTTGCCTCAAGCCGACCCAATTTGATGTCATGGTCATGGAAAACATGTTTGGTGACATTTTGAGTGATCAGGGCGGCGGTATTCTGGGTTCACTAGGGCTGATGCCTTCTGCTTGCCTCGGTGATGACAAAGCCTACTATGAACCTTCTCATGGCTCTGCTCCTGACATTGCCGGGAAAAATATCGCCAATCCTTATTCCATGATCGGCTCGGTTGCGATGATGCTGGAAAACAGTTTTGATATGGTCGAAGAAGCCAAGAATGTGTGGGCTGCCATGCAGGGAGTCTTCGGCGATGGATACTCAACCGCCGACCTTTCCAAACCCGGCAGCGGCGTTGTAATGATCAGCACGATTGAGTTTGGAGACAAGGTTGTTGAAAAACTGAGACAAATGCCTAGAAGCTAGTCAGTTTAGGCCGAATGATCAATGGCGAAGAGCAAACTTCGCCCTTTTTTGTTCCTGATTATTAAGTTTGTATTTCTCAATAACTGCCTTATAATTAAACCGTTATTACGGTCAAATTAAGAGGCAAACTATGTCAAACGTGGATTTTTTACAGCAGGTCATCACCGCTGACGGCTTTGTGACGGCGAGTGTATTGGCCAGGGTTTTACATATTACCCAGACTGATCTCGCCGAAGTTACCGGCTTATCGATTGACTCCGTTTCCAAAAGCGCAAGACTTAAAAGTAGAGCGACACAAGCCAGATTGAAGGATACAGTTGAAATCATAAACCGTGTGGCTCAGTGGTCCGGTGGTGAAGGACGCGCTTTTGCGTGGTTTCGCTCTCAGCCGTTGCCTTCATTCGGCGATAAAACAGCTGAAGATCTGGTAAAAGAAGGTCGTGCAGATGCGGTTAAAGCTTATCTCTCCCGAATCGCTGATGGCGGCTACGCTTGAAAATCCCCGTCCATCGATTCACCGGCATCGTCTATCGAGCGCATCATCCCATGTGGGCCTACACGCCTCTTTCCGGTGCAGGCGCGCTTAAGTACGGCGGCCGCTTCAATCGGCCTGGAAATAATACGCTCTATACCTCATTAGATCCAACCACCGCTTGGATGGAAGCACAACAGGGTTTTCCGTTCAAGCCTCAACCAATGACGCTGGTCGCATACCAGGTGGACTGTGCCGATATCGCCGATCTGAACGACACGAAGGTGCAACGTATCATAGACTGCTCACCTATTGACGCCGGCTGTGCATGGGAAGATTTAGTTGATAAAAATCTGGAGCCGCCAACCTGGCAACTGGCGGATCGATTACAGGCCAACGGTATCGCTGGTGTGCTGGTGCGCAGCTTTGCGCCCGGTTGCTCGGAAAACAACTGCAATCTGGTATTGTGGGAATGGTCAGGCGTAGTCCCTCATTTGGTGCAAGTTATTGACGATTTGAGCCTTCTCCCAAAAACGCGTGACTCGTGGCGTAACGTTGAACTAAACATGGCTAAATGAATAACGAGTAGACTTGTATTAAACGTTTTCAAACATATATTGTCTGCTATTCATGTTAAACAATTTCTGGTAAATTCTGATGAATACTCAATTAGTAAAACAGCTGTTATCGATTTCTATTTTAGCCGTTTGCTTTTCTACACCTTTTACATTAAAAGCGGCGGGGTTGCCGCCTTATGTTGACGGCCAGCCAGTGCCATCCTTAGCGCCCATGCTTGAACGCGCAATGCCGGCCGTTGTAAATATCTCCACTTCAACCCATATTCAGGTTAGTGAAAATCCGTTAATGCAGGATCCTTTCTTCCGTGAATTTTTTAATGTGCCCGAACAATTACAACGGCAACAAAAAAATAGCCTGGGTTCGGGCGTCATTATCGACAGCAGCCAAGGCCTCGTACTCACGAATAATCACGTTATTGATAAAGCGGACAAAATACTGGTTACCTTGCATGATGGCCGCCAACTCAATGCAGAATTAATCGGTACCGACCCTGAATCTGATGTTGCAATCATTCGGGTCCACGGCAACAATTTAACCCAGTTACCCATTGCCGACTCCAGCCAACTCAAAGTCGGTGATTTTGTTGTCGCGATTGGTAGTCCATTTGGGTTGAGTCAGACAGTAACCTCCGGCATTGTCAGTGCCTTGGGCCGCTCGGGTCTTGGCATAGAAAAATACGAGAACTTTATCCAAACCGATGCTTCAATCAACCCGGGTAATTCCGGCGGCGCGCTGGTTAATCTTCGTGGGGAATTAATCGGCATGAATACGGCAATTCTTGCGCC
>JBBQCU010000067.1:0-11124 GCA_038319065.1 Methylococcales bacterium | reverse complement strand
AAACATGTAATTGAATGTTACATGAGAGTAGATAAAAAGACAATCGCTGATTTTATCCATAAACGTAAGTTTCTGTGCAAATAACATTAGGCATATTCCAGTGAAGTGCCCCCACTTATTCTGATTTAGCCCCGTCACCTGAATACTTGAAAGCAGCCGCTGGCAGTAAGCAAATATTAGGGTAGCTAAATGACTCCGTCCGGCCATTATGACAAGTGTCCTTTTATGCACAGTGGCTTGGTGGTGAATGGCTTTTAGCCGGTAGCGCGGGGCTTGAACACAGTACCTCGATTGGAAAGCTGGACATAATTTTTATAGTCGTCTTAAGTTTGCATTCCTTGATCCATTTCTGGAAACAGTCATAATCTCAAAAATTCACCTTGCCATAACTCTTAGCGTGGGCTAAGCGATAGCCCACGCTTTACGTTATGGTCTATTTCGACTACCTGATCTAGCGCCGATATGCTGAAAACCACGTATATGTATGTCGAAGCCGAATTGGCGATGTAAGAACGGGCACTGGTCAGACTTCAGGAAGTCGGTATAAGGCATTCCGTTATCATGCTCCAGTTCTTGAAAGCGCTGTAATTATGCAAAGCTCGCGAGCGAAATAGATGCTTTTAACCCAGGCTGCATCAGGTCCGCGACAAAGCTCTGAACATAAAAAGACACTTGTCATAATGGCCGTTGGTTGTCGTTCAGTTTTTAGTGCTCGCAGTATTTAGGTACTGTATCATTAGAGTTCACCGCCGCATAGGTAAGCTTAGAAAGTCAGAATCAAATCCGCATTCACGGCAAATCGATCCTGAAATTTCTGTCTTACAGTAGGCTATCTAAAAATTGAACCATGGTGAGGATTGAAAAATTTGCCCGTCAATACTGTAAAGATCAAGCCTGGAGACGGAATTTTCAGTATGCGCAGTGAAATGTTAAAAAACGCATTTTTTTACTATACTTCCTATTGAAGATTGTGTTCAGAACGTTTCGGACGTGGGCGAGTGAGCTTTTTGTTGAAGTCGTACTCGGCGCTGGACCAATCTTCAACACACCCCAAGACGGGCTAATTTTTAGTCAATCCGACTTAAAGCCTGCATTTTCCTATTGACTGTAAAAATAGAATAATCCGTAGGGCGCTTTTATTTTCCTGGTGTCTTCCGCTGATGGTTGGAAAAAATGCAGCTTTATGAAGACGAGAATTTAAATGCAGTGTATGGCTATTAATCATTTTCAGCCAAACTGCCGATATACTCAACCTTTACTTTAGCAAGGCCATTCAGACCAATTTTTTTTGCGGCTCCATGAGATAAATCAATCAACCTGTTTTTCTTGAAGGGTCCGCGATCATTAACCAATACAATGATGGAACGGCCATTGTGTAAATTGGTCACTCTTACTTTACTGGGTAACGGCAACGTTTTGTGTGCTGCTGTATAGCTGTGTGGCTTAAAGCGGGTTCCCATCGATGTGCGGTTACCTGATTCATAGCCATACCATGAAGCAATGCCCTGCTCACTGTATCCTGCCGCTGATGAAATCGGATAGTAGGTTTTGCCTTTTACCTTGTAAGGCCTATTATACGCTGCCTTATGACGAGATTCATGATGACGGAAAGCTTGCGGCGCTGTCGCGGCAGGATTTAGTAAGGGGGGCTGGGAAGCGCAGCCACTAAACAAGCCGGTTAATAGCATCACCAGACCAAGAAATCCGGACCGTGAACAATATCTACCACTATAAAAATAGTGTGGATGGCGCATGAACTTATCTCCTTTGGTTACGGCTAGTATAGTACTGGTATCTAACCCAATCCAACAGCAGTTGATTTTGGAAAGGCTGTTCATTATTTTCAAGATTGAATACAGCCCAGGATTATCTTGCTAATTTGCTGAAATTAACAAGGCTCAAGCGGGATGTTAATTTTGTAAAGTCTGACATGTTCACTTGAATTTTATCCAAGGGGTGTGTTGGTGCAAGTCATCGATATAGCTGTGAACATTTATAGCATTAAGCCGTTTTAATACATTGAAACTTAAAGGACATGACAATCATTGACGAATAAGAACCGCCATCGCGACAGCGATATGCACAGGTCTCTACGACTGCGTAAAGTTTAAATAAACAAGATGAGAGGAAAAGTGTAGGTTTGATTAAGATTAGATGAAGATAGGAATAATTTAAGGAAGGTTCGCGCAGGGGGTTTTCGTAAATATTCATAAACGTAAAGCCGTACTAATCGGCGGGCAAAATTACCCTGCTAATAAGGCCTGGTTCTATAGGAGCTTCGGGGATGTGCGACGGGCTCGAACCGCCGACCTAGTGATACGGTGTTACCCATACCAACGACTGAGCTACAGAGAGATCACACCTTTTGTATTTTAATAATGGCGCGCCCGGAGAGATTCGAACTCCCGACCAATCGGTTCGAAGCCGATTACTCTATCCAGCTGAGCTACGGGCGCTTGTTTTTTAATATACACTTTAAGCATTATCACTGTAAACATCCCTGACGATGCGTAAGAACCATTGAGGTCTACTCAGAATAATCACAAAAGCAATAACTGGGGTGACAGGCACCGGCGCTATATCAATGATGAATAATGCCAACAAGCACAGAAAAGCCTTAATACGTGTGTTGTTGGACGCGATAAAACCAGGTGCCGTAAAATTATTGTAGAGATTGTCGACAAGTTGTAAAAACCAGGTTGGACGCATAATGACAACATACATACCGATCAAACAACCCGGAGATACAGGACCGAATCCGATGACGGAAAAGATGGCAAATACAAAAAGGCATTTTAACTGAGCGCTATTCATTTAATTTGATATTGTGACGGCAACAGATGCGGGTGAGGGGGTTCTATTCGATAGTAGTGCCACCGCGACCTATGCCGACCCGGTGACTTTTATGTTGAACTTTCCCTCGGGCAAAAAAAAGGGCCTACTTTTAACAGTAAGCCCTTGATTTACTTGGCTCCCCCGGACGGGCTCGAACCGCCGACCTAGTGATTAACAGTCACCCGCTCTACCGACTGAGCTACAGGGGATTAAACTTGGGTATATTCAATGGCGCGCCCGGAGAGATTCGAACTCCCGACCGATCGGTTCGTAGCCGATTACTCTATCCAGCTGAGCTACGGGCGCATGATTGAGCCGCACATTATCTTTTTTTATTGATTGTATGTCAATTTTTATTTACAAAATATGACATTTTATTGTGGCGGAGAGAGAGGGGTTCGAACCCTCGATGGGCGATAAAACCCATACTCCCTTAGCAGGGGAGCGCCTTCAGCCTCTCGGCCATCTCTCCTAAAACATTTTACTCTTCGGTATCAGTTGAACCTGCTGACTCAGCTTGTTCTTTTTTGATTCTTTCGTAAATTTCTTCTCTATGAACAGAGACATCTTTCGGTGCATTGACACCTATACGGACCTGATTTCCTTTCACTCCAAGAACAGTGACTGTAACTTCGTCACCTATCATTAAAGTCTCCCCTACTCGACGAGTTAATATAAGCATGGCTTCTCCCTAAATGTATATTAAAAACTCACTGTTCTTACACAGTATCCAACTTACAAATAGCATAATATCAGCTTTTTTATATAAATAAAACTTAAAACGCCTCCCAGGGTGTAAGAAAAAAAGCGATTTAACCTCGATCAACTTGACACTTGTCATCGTTCAGTTACCAACCGTTGACTTAACAGGCTATTTTATATTAGTAAATTAGGAGGCTATATCTCAGAACATCTATCATCCTGGAATATTCACTCTGCACTCCGTCTTGGATCAAACGCATCCTGCACAGTATCGGCAAATAAATTAGCCGCCAGAACCAGGGCGAACATAAACACAAAAGCAGCAGATAGAGACCACCAAACAATAGGTTCACGCGCCATTTCCAGACGTGCTCCGTTAATCATGTTGCCCCAACTGTAGGTGGTAGGATCAACACCTATATTGATATAAGACAATACCGCTTCGGCTAATACCAGCGAACTGAAATCCAGCACGACGGAAATCAAGACGATGTGCATGACATTGGGCAATATGTGGCGCAACAAAATCATACCTTGTTTAACGCCCAATGCCTGTGCGGCCTGTACATATTCCATTTCCCGAAGCTTCAGGGTTTCTGCCCTGAGTAAACGGCATAAACCAGTCCAATTGGTTACACCAAGAATTAGGCAAAGAAATAATAACCGCATATCAGCGCGGATTATCACGCTGGTAAAATCCTGTTCATGATTAGCCATGTAAACCTGAACCATCAGGATAGAGGCGGCTATCAACAATACGCCGGGGATGGAGTTCAGTGTGGTATAAATATATTGAATAATATCGTCTACCCAGCCACGAAAAAAACCAGCCAAGATGCCAAAAACGATTGCCATTGGCAGCATGATGAGTGTAGTCAACGTACCCAACACCAAGCCGGTACGAATGCTTTTTACAGCTTGATAAAAAACGTCCTCACCCACTTTGTCGGTACCAAGAACGTGATAATAGGCAGATAAGTAAATTAAGGTGTAACCGAGTGACACGATAATAAATACGACTGTCCAAATAGACTTAGCCGTTGTACTTAAAGCGGAGGTTTGCCTTTTTTCGCCTTGCGACAAGTGCCTTATGCCTAAATAACACAGCATTATCAACCCAAACAAGCCAGCACCTTGAGCAAAGCCGAAACCAGCCTTTTCCAGGACATCAGGAAGGTGTTGAGTTTCAGGATCATCGAGATGCCTGCCGCCAAACTCCAAACGGGGATAGCCCCATTGTGTTGTCCCGTCCGCCAGTGTCATTATTTCTTTGCTATAAAGCGTGGTAGCAAACGGGGCTGAATAGGTTTTTTCGCCATGTTCCCGGAGGGGCGTTGCCCAGTAATCTAAAAGACTGATAATCTCGTTGCTTTTACTGTGGACAGGTTTGAAATGAAAAGAATCCAGTAAGCCAATCAGCACAAAAAACAGCAATATCGCCAGCGATACCATACCGATTTTACTGCGGGCTATTTTTTGCAGTGGGCGTTTAATATGTTCCTTGCCACGCAGATAAAACGCCAGTCCAAGAATGATAAAAATCAGAACAAAGATCAGTGCGTCAGTCCATAAAACAACCATTACGACAACCTCACACGCGGATCAACAAGGGTGTACGAAATATCAGTCAACAGCAGCCCAAACACATATAAAACCGACCCCAGAAAAACCATCGCCCGTACGATGGCAAAATCCTGGCTGTTAATTGCATCTATCGTGTAACTGCCTAAACCGGGAATGCTGAAAAAAGACTCCATGATTAAACTGCCCATAAATAACAACGGCAAAATCACCACCACACCCGTTAAAATGGGAATCAAGGCGTTTCGTAATACATGACGGAACAAGGTTTGGGTTTCAGTTAAGCCTTTTGCTCTTGCTGTCCGTACATAGTCTTTTTCGACTTCTTCCATGAATAGCGTTCGATACCAGCGAGCGCCCGAACCTATGCCTGAAAACACCCCGATCAGCACCGGCAATATTAAAAACTTGATCGCAGCCATGCCGTCGTCATAACCGGAAATAGGCACCAGCTTTAATAATTTAGCTATAAAAAACTGTCCGCCAATAATATAAAACAACGATGAAATCGACATCAATATCACGCACAAGACGATTCCCGCATGTTCCAGGTAAGTGCTGCGAAACAGCACCATCAATAAGGCAAAACTGATATTAACCAGCAAGCCGAGACACAGGGTTGGCAAGGCCACGGCGAGACTCGGCCACATGCGCTCCTGAATATCCGCGCCGATATTTCTGCCGCTATCAGACACGCCGAAACGGAACAAAAACAAACCGACTGACTTTTGATAAAAAATAGTCCGGGTTATTTTTTCTTGGGCTTGCGCTTCAGCATTCCATAACAGCGGCAGATCATAGCCGTGTTGCTGTTTCCAGTTGGTTACTGCCTGTTCAGTTACATGTTTTTGCCCCAACTGCATACGCGCCATATCATCCGGACTATTGACGATGAAGAAAAGTACAAACGTCAGGATATTGACTCCCATCAGCAAAGGAAAGGCATATAACACGCGACGGATAATATAGTGAATCATTGCAAAGTTTCCCTGACACGCCGGCGATAAGCAATAATCGCCGGAATTAACATCAATACAAACAACAGGCAAACAACCACCAACGGCCAAAATATTGGCTTATTCCATGCTTGTCTTTTTTCTGCCCTGGTAACCGGATCAATCCGGGTATACTTAAGCCGATTATTTGCCATTAAATTGGGTTTCAGGTTCTTATACCAGCTATGGAATAACGAAAAATTCTTGGGGTGAAAGCCGAATACCCACGGCGCATCAAGGCGCACAATTTTCTGTAATTCTTGAATGATCCGGTAACGTTGCTCATTGTTATCCATGTTACGCATTTCCTCAAACAAGCGGTCGAATTCAGGATTTTGATAATTCGCAGCATTTTCGCCACCGTGTTTGACTTTTGAGTTCGCTCCATAAAGCAGGAAAAATAAATTTTCAGGATCAGGATAATCAACATTCCATCCCCAAACGAATATCTGTTCATTACCCGCCCGCATTTTTTCCTGAAAACGGTTGTAATCAGTAGCGCGAATAACCAGTTTAATACCCAGTTTCTCAAACTGTTTGCGATACCAGTTCATGGTAGGACGATCATCAACACTGACTGATGTCGTATCAAAATACAGAATCAACGCTTCTTTGGTTTTTGGATCAATACCATCGGGATAACCAGCTTCTGCCATTAACTGCCGTGCGGCATCTATTTTTTTACGCTGCGGTTTGCCGTTTATCCAATTGTAACTGTAGGGATTGATGCCGTCCTTACCCTCCGCGAAGCCATAAATGCCGGGTGGAATAACACCTTGGGCAGCGACGCCCCGTCCGTTTCTAAAAATGGAAATATATTCCTCATAATCCACGGCAATAGCAATCGCCTGACGTAACTTTCTCGCTCTTTCACTATCGCCGCCAACGACTGGATCCAGCATATTAAAACCCATGTAGAAAATCGAGGTTTCAACCAGGGTTTGTAGCTGGATCCCTTTTTTCTTCATGGAATCGGTTAACTCAACGCCACCACTGCCCGTAAATTGAATGGCCTGATCGAAACTGTCAGAGGCGATTCCCGATGCATCGTAATACCCTTGCAAAAATTTAGTCCAATAGGGAATCGTTTCCCTTTCCAGCATAAAAACCACTTTTTTGATAAACGGCAGTTGTTTTCCTGCGTCCCTTAGCAAGCCGTTTTGTTTATCGTCAGGCTCACCTTCCGATGGGTATTTTTCCAAATGAAAGATGGGGTTTTGAAGCAAAATCATGCGTCGATTAGGATTGTTTTCAGCCAATAAATAAGGGCCAGTGCCAATTGGAAACCAATCCAGCGTAATATTTTTATCGGACAAACCCGGCTGGTCATAAAACACATCGGCTTCCCAGGGCATCGGTGAGAAAAACGGCATAGCTAACCAGAATTTAAATTGCGGATACTTGCCAATAATGCGGATGCGGTATTGGTATCGATTGATGGCTTCAACGCCAGCCAGCGGCATATTTTTTATCTCGGCTTTTTGCTTGTCACGGGCTTGCTTGGAAAAATCATCAAAGCCTACAATATAATTTTTCATGATTTCAGCGATAGGGGACTGAGTCTTAGGGTGCGCCAAACGTTTAATTTGATAAACATAATCTTCAGCGGTGAGTTCACGCGAGCCGGTGCTTTTAAAGTCATTTAGAGTGTTAAGTGACTGGATTTGATCCTGGGTCAGGTGATGATAACTATAGTCACCCTGAGCATTTTTAGCCAAAGCCGGATGTGGCTGATATTCAATATTGGGCTGAATATCAATTAGATAATCCGTATAGGCAATGTCACTGTCCTTTGCATCCTCCGCCAGCTTTTCACCTTGTTTGTTCAAATAATTGATTTCCGGCATTTTGCTTGCCGTCAATGGCGTTAATTGATACGGCCTTTTCAGGTAATGATATTGTAATGGCGGTTCATAAATCTGCGCGATAAAAGCATATTCATTTTCACTGTAGGCAACGGCAGGGTCCAAATGTTTGGGGCGCTCTGAAAACGATTGATATAAAATCGGAAGTTTGCTTTCGTTTTCCGGGTAAGGATTGTTAAGTGGCGAAACATCGCAAGCTGTTAAAAAAAATGAAAGCAATAATAAAATTTTGCAGGTTTGAATCTTCATAGACAAAAAACTGGACATCGATAAACGGGTCGTAGATACTTGAGAGAGAACCCATCGAATGGGTGCAGGTCGAAATCAGAATGAAACAATTTTAAATTCTATTGTAACAACAAAAACTAAAACATTGGGAGATGATAATGGGTTTTATGCAGGGCAAACGGGTCTTGATTGTGGGTTTAGCCAGTAATCGTTCTATTGCATGGGGCATTGCCCAGGCCATGCATCGCGAAGGCGCTGAATTGGCTTTTACTTTCCAGAATGAAAAGCTGCAAAGTCGTGTCGAAGAAATGGCTGAACAATGTGATTCCAAAATAACCATCGAATGTGATGTCAGCATTGATGAGCATATCGACACTGTGTTTAAAAAACTGGGCGAACATTGGGATGGTCTGGATAGTATTGTTCATTCGGTCGCATTCGCACCCCGTGACGCACTGAATGGGGATTATGTCGATGTCACCACTCGCGAAAATTTTAGAATTGCACACGATGTCAGTTCATACAGTTTTACTGCTTTAGCGAAAGCAGGACGCGCTATGATGAAAGGCCGTAATGGCTCATTGTTGACTTTAACTTATTTAGGCGCGGAACGGGCGATTCCTAACTACAATGTCATGGGTGTTGCCAAAGCCAGTTTGGAAGCCAATGTGCGATATATGGCTGTGGCCTTAGGTGCGGAAGGCACGCGTGTCAATGCGATTTCAGCAGGGCCTATCAGAACGCTTGCCGCGTCGGGTATTAATGATTTTAAAGCCATGCTGAACAAAGCAGCCGATACTGCGCCATTAAAGAAAAACGTAACTATTGAAGAGGTGGGTAACGCGGCGGCTTTTATGTGTTCAGATTTGGCATCGGGCATTACCGGAGAAATTACTTACGTCGATTGCGGTTATAATATTGCCGGTTTAGCGGCATCTTGAGAGTTTGCCAGACAAACAAAAAAGGAGCATAAGGCTGAACCTCACTGAAAGCGGGTTGATTTATTGAGGTTGGTTTTAGAAATATAAAATGCCCTGTTAGCGAACTAGCCGGGCATTTTATGCGGGTATTTATGACATCGAGAAACGTGACAAGCTACTTACGGTCCTATGCTTTGCAAGCGCACCGGACCGGCCTATATCAAACACAAAATTTCCGCGAAGTTGAAAGTTTGAGCTGGCATTGGATCACTGGTATTTGTTTAAAAGGTACTTTTTCCATCGAAACGCCATGTGTTGCCGCGCGCAAACTAGGTTAAAATATAAGGAATCACTACAGATCATTAATGGACTTTTATGACTCTCAACCAAAATCCGGAACAAAAAGCTCGCGATAACATCGACAAGTTGTTGTTACAAGCAGGATAGGTCATTCAAAATAAGAACCAGATAAATCTTGAGCAAGGCACAGGGCAAGCAGTCAGGGAATACCAAACCGATGCCGGCCCAGCTGATTATGTTTTGTTTGTGGGTAAAAAAGCGGTTGGCATCGTTGAAGCCAAGGCAGAAAAACATGGCCACAACATCACACCGGTGGAGGACCAAACCGCTGGTTATGCCGCCGCCAAACTCAAATGGATCAACAGCAACCACCCCTTGCCGTTTTTATATGAAAGTACGGGCGTAATTACCCGCTTTACCGATTGCCGTGATCCTAAACCTCGCTCTCGTGAAGTCTTCACCTTTCATCATACTGAAACTTTAAAAGAATGGTTGGCACAAGGCTTATCCTTGCTTAGCCGTTTACAAACCATCCCACACCTAAACCCCAAAGGCTTGCGGAATTGCCAAGAAACCGCCATTAACAATTTGGAAGTCTCGTTTAAGGAAAACCGCCCCCGTTCTTTAATTCAAATGGCAACCGGTTCAGGCAAAACCTACGCCGCCATTACTGCAATATATCGACTGCTCAAATACAGCGATGCCAAACGCATTCTGTTTTTAGTGGATACGCGCAATTTAGGCGAACAGGCAGAACAAGAAATGATGAGCTATTTGCCTAACGATGATAACCGTAAGTTTACCGAACTTTATACCGTACAACGATTGCAATCATCGTATGTGGCAAAGGATAGCCAGGTGTGCATCAGCACTATCCAGCGCATGTATTCGATACTCAAAGGTGAAGAAATAGACAGCGCATTAGAGGACATTAACCCCGCTGAACAACTCACCAAGCCTAAAACGCCCATGCCGGTGGTGTACAATCCCAAAGTGCCGATAGAGTTTTTTGATTTTATTTTCATCGATGAATGCCATCGCTCTATTTATAACATTTGGCAACAAGTCCTGGATTACTTCGATAGTTTTCTTATTGGTCTAACCGCCACGCCCGATAATCGTACTTACGGATTCTTTAAAAAGAACGTGGTCAGTCACTACGACCACGAAAAGGCCGTTGCCGATGGTGTGAATGTGGGTAACGAAATTTATCTGATTGATACCGCTATTTCCCAAGCTGGCGGGAAAATCCATGCCAACCAACTTATCGAAAAGCGTGAAAAACTCACCCGCAAAAAACGCTGGGAACAACAAGACGAAGAAGAAACCTACACCGCCAGCCAACTGGACAACAGCAGCGTTAATCCTGATCAAATCCGCACCATCATCAAAACCTTTAAAGAAAATCTACCCCTTATTTTTCCTAATCGAAAAGAAGTCCCAAAAACCCTGATTTTTGCCAAAACCGACAGCCATGCCGATGACATTATTAACACCGTGCGTGAAGAATTTGCCGAAGGTAACAAATTCTGCAAGAAAATCACCTACAAAACCGAAGAAGACCCCAAATCAACCTTAGCGGATTTTCGCAACACTTACTATCCGCGCATTGCGGTGACTGTTGACATGATTGCCACCGTTACGGACGTTAAACCGCTGGAATGCCTGTTATTCATGCGCGATGTAAGAAGCCGTAAT
>JBBQCU010000066.1:0-11149 GCA_038319065.1 Methylococcales bacterium | reverse complement strand
CTGAACCATTAGCAGCACGAATAGGCCTTGAAAAATTACCTGAACATTTTATTTTTCCTGTGGGGACGATGTTTTGGGCCAAGGCTTCTGCTTTAACTCCATTGATCAATTTGAACTTTGGCTGGGACGACTATGCTGAAGAGCCGTTGCCCAATGATGGCACTTCGCTTCATGTACTTGAGAGGCTTCTTTCTTTGACTCTTTCCTTGAGCAATTTGCGTTGCGCTACGACGAACGTAATTGGTTTGACACGATGAAAATCGCAATTTTCGGCGGCGGTGGCTTTATTGGATCAACAATTGCGGACCGTTTGCTCAAAGATGGTCATGTATTACGTATTTTTGAGCGTCCTCGTGTAGAACCCTATCGTCAGTTTTCGGCTGACGAAAAAGTTGAGTGGCTGACGGGCGACTTTATGAGTGTGCATGATGTGAGCATGGTAATAGAGGGTATTGATGTTGTGCTACATCTGGTCTCCACGACCTTACCCAAGAGCTCCAATGATGACATGGTTTATGACGTGGAGAGCAACCTTGTACCAACCTTGCAATTGCTTAATGCGATGGTTGCTAAAGGCGTTCGAAAGATTGTATTCATTTCATCTGGTGGTACGATTTACGGTACTCCAACCTATATTCCAATAGACGAAAACCATCCGACTGAACCCCGTGTATCCTACGGGGTCACGAAGCTTGCGATTGAGAAATATTTGCTGCTATATCAGCATCTGCATGGAATCAAGGCGAACATTCTTCGAGTCGCTAACCCGTTTGGTGAACGCCAGCGCATCGAGACCGCTCAAGGGGCAGTGGGTGTTTTTTTGAGTAAAGCCATCCAGAATCAACCTTTTGAAATCTGGGGCGATGGCAGTGTTACCCGTGATTATTTATACATTGGCGATGTTGCCGAGGCATTTGCCCTCGCTGTTGATTACGAAGGTAAAAAATCTGTCTTCAATATTAGTTCCGGCATTGGCACTACTCTCAACGAACTGATCGATATGCTTGAGCGGGTTCTTGGTCACGAGGTTGTTCGACACTACCTGCCCGGCCGGCCTTTTGATGTACCGGTTAGCGTTCTGGACAATTCCCTGGCACACCATGAATTGGGATGGGAGCCGCAGGTGAAGCTTGAAGAAGGGATTGTCAGAACGGCCGCCTGGATGCGTAAGGTGTTAAAAAAATGACCCAAGCGGCAGGTAATGTTAAGGCATCAGTTTGAATTACTCACCAAGAATGAAAAACCCTCTACGCATGCGAAACAATACTAAAAAACTAGACCAATTAACCTCAATGAGGTTCTTTGCCGCCTTAATGATAGTGATTCAACACTCAGTAGTTTTGGGTTTATTCGGTATCAGTAATTTTGGACTTCCTTTGGCTCAGGGTGTTTCTTTTTTCTTTGTGTTGTCTGGATTCATACTGACCTATGTTTACCCGAAACTTGAAACATGGCTCGAAATAAAGCAATTCTGGCGCGCTCGGGTTGCGCGAATTTGGCCCGCTTATTTAGCTAGCTTTTTGCTTGGTTTTTGGCTGCTGCACTATCAGTGGGATAATAAAATAGCGGCAGCCAATCTGTTGATGGTGCAAGCTTGGATGCCAAAGTCAGCCTATTATTTTTCATATAATGCAGTAGCTTGGAGCGTATCTGCAGAATTCTTTTTCTATCTGGCATTTCCGGTTATTTTGTATAAATGGAATAAAAATTGGTTGTTTAAGTTGCTATTTTCTGGCGCCATATTGATTTCGTTGATAGTACTCACGAACCGTTTATTACTCCCGGCTTATAATCCTCCAGATGGCCCAGGGGCGTTATTGGTTGATCAGGCTGGCGTATTATACATCAGCCCACTATCGAGAATATTTGAATTTATTTTCGGAATGTGCGTAGCGCTGGCATATCGGCGGGGAGGGAGGGTAAAATGGTCTACTTTTACAGCAACAAGTTATGAGCTGGCCGTCATCATACTTTGCGTGATCTCCATGTATGAAATAAAGTTTATAGCTGCATGGATTGGCCAATCAGTTTTGGGAGCGTCAGCAGCACATTGGGTAAGACATTCCGGATCGATGTTTGTTTTTGGCTTGTTAATTTATATCATGGCTCACGGAAGGGGTAAAATTTCAGAGGCACTCGCTCATTCATTTCTGGTCGTTCTTGGTGAAATCAGTTTTTCTTTATATCTGATTCATCAAATTTTATTGGTCTATTACAATATAAATATTTCCGAATTTCCGCGCTTATCGGATCCTCTTGCCTTTAGTGTTTTTATCAGTGTTCTTTTACTTTCCTCTTACCTGATGTGGACAGTTATTGAGATGCCAGGAAGACGATTAATCATAGGACATCAAAAAATTCACGGGACTGCCGTTATGACAAAGTCGTGGCAGGACCATCTTGCATTAAGCTGGAAACCCATACTTGCCGGGCTTGTGCTGTGCTGTGTGATTGGTTTCATATACATAACAATGAAGAAGCCTAATTTCATTAGTCAAAAGGAAGCCGTAAACATAACACCTGCCTCATTGAAGGGGTACGCGGGAGCAAGCTTTGGCAACCTTTTCACGTTACGCGGTTTAGATATTAAATGCGATGCTGGCGGCTTAAATATTAAATTGGCCTGGGAAAGTAAAGTTACCCAGAAGTTGTATCGCACAATCGCCATTCATTTAATAAATGACGCTGGAGAAATTCTGGGACAAGCTGACTATAAGCAGTCATTCAAAAAGCAAGATGTAGAACAAGGAGGAATATGGTTGGATACTTTATTGATCCCAGCAGATAAACTCAATGGGAATATGAAAAAATTGGCAATTGGTATTTATGATGCCTCCAATACCCTTCTTCTTATCGATCGAAATAATACAGATTGGGGTGGGCACAGATTAATTATTCCCGTTGATAAGTGCTTAGGAAAGAGTTGATTGGTGGAGCGAGATGTTTGTGGCTAGCAAAATGCATATTTGCGCAGGTAACCGGCTTGAACAATCTCTAAATGTAAGCGCTCAACCCCACCATCTAAAAATTTCTCACACACGTGGGTATCCTTAGCCTTTTTCTGATGACCCGTGTAATCATCATGAATATACAGTTTTACGCATCGTCTTTGATATGCGCCAATTCCATCTCAATGCTGATAGGAGCGAATAGACTCCAACCCGCATAGCAACCATTTTTGCATTGTCATCTTTATGCGGATGTTCCTCCACAACCACATGCGCATAATTAAACAACCAGCAATCCGGTACTTTGCCAAACTGCTTTTTGAACATATCGTTAATTTCCTTATGCACTTTTACCCGAGCCCCCAATGTTTTGTTGTCTACATATAACTTGTGGACAGCCAATTTCTCTTCTAGGTAAGCAAAGCGTACTCCGGCCTTGCCGAGTCGCAACCAGTATTCCTAATCCTTGCAGTAGTTCAGTATCTCATCGAGCAGGCCATACTGCTCAACAGATTAACCCCTCATATGACACGTACCCGGTCAATTCGACTTGAGCGTCAATGCTGGAAACGGTTTCGGAAATGTCAAAACCGATATGTATGCACCCCTCATTGTTTAATAGATCTCTATCTCTCTTTCGTCTACCGAGGTAAACCAAAGTCCTCCCTCCTGAACAGGGCTGATGACCAGTTTGTATATACCTGGTAGCACCGGAGTCTTAAGACTAATCGAGACCTTGGCCAGATCATAAGGCCGCATAGGTTCCGGAAATGGAGCACGCTCTCCTTCCAGCACCACCTGATTGTTCCGGTCAAACCAACGGTAGGACAGATTCACGAATATTCCGGTGTGCAAAGTGCCGTCCGCAGGCCAAGTCTCTGTTCCAGTATTTTGAACCAACACATCGAGTTTTCTGATCGTGCCGGATTTCATGCGCACGGGCATATTCAAAGTGCCGAGTCGATATGTCGGTGTGTTTATCGTTTTGAGTTCAGTCAGGAGGACTGGCTCTCTCGTTACCAGCATCGCCGCGTAACCAGTGTATCTCATGCTACCAGACACGTTGGCAGTGCATTCCGCACGGTGCATCAGGCAAAGTTCGATCCATTGCCCCGCTGTCCAACTTGGCAGAACCCAATCTGAGCCGCTACGATAAATTTCCTTATAAGAAGGCGCACTTAACGGAGGCCAAACTCGAACTTTCTGATAAGGGTTGAATATTAATAGATCGTTGACTTCCGGCTTATAACCATGCTCTACCTTGAAGCCATGAAAATCACTAAGGTTTTTATTATCGCTAGGCTCAGTAGCCTTAATCTCGAAAGAGGATTCCGGCGTTCCCCATGAAACGAGGAAGGTCTTGAGGCTGACGAGAAACTCAACGCCGGTTCCCGGGCTGACTCCTTCGAGAACGAGGTTACGACGCTCCGGATTCGGTAATGGGTTCGCCCATAGCCATTCGGAAAGAAAGCGAACAAATCGATAATGGTTATTGGCAATTGATTTTAATGCTTGCATGTCGGAAACAGCCGCCGGTAAGTTGTTCGCGCCAAGAATGCCGGCAACTACTAACACGGCTGTGTTAATTCTGATAACCGGCTGAGCAGCCAAAATTCCGGCTATGCCACAAACAGCAAAACCATAGGCTGGTAACATGTAATAGTTAGTATACATTCGAAGCGCTAAGAAGGCCCCTACATAGGCACAGGCAGCAACCAAAAAAGAATCGTATACACTTTGTTTGTTTGCGTCGCGCATACATAACAAAATTCTGTAAGCGGTCAAGGGCAAAACGATGAATATAATGAAGGGGTCGTTAGCGGCATAAAAACGGATGACTTCCCAAATAACTGTTGAATGGAAATTGGCATATGAACCAGTAACATATATCGAACGCCAAAGACCATAAAAAACGATATAACATGTGCCCATGATTAATAAGGCCCAAATACGTCGAGGAATTTTGGCTTGCTTTTGCCGGTGAAATCTAAAGAGCTCGGAGACTCCGAATGCAAGAGCGAAAACAAAACTCAATTCTTTATACAGAAAGGCTGTTGCCAATGCAAGTAACCCGATGGTCACGACAGCAAAATTCATCTTTGTTGACAATAATAACGGAGTTAGTTTTTCGCTAACCAAGATAGACCACACGAAAACAAGAATTAAAATAAGAATGTTTATTTCACCTATGTGCAATCTGATTGCCGCATTCGCGAAACCGATTGAAAATATTACGACACCCCATAAAATAGCAACTGCCCAATTACCCGCTTTCGTTAAGATCAAGCAATAAAATAATAGCAAACCGCATAGAAGAATTTTGATGCCGCTAATCACATGAAAAAGAATGGGCGATGGCTCAAAAACTTTAGCTGTAAAGACATATTCCTGGGCCGTCAAAGGGAAGAATCTGCCCAGTTCTGGACTCATATAGAAGCCGAAGTCTTTACCTTGAAAAATTGTGCGGATAAATTGATGATCATCGATAGGACCCAATCCATCAACTGTTAAAGCTATTGATAAAATAGCCACTAGACTACCTACACAAAAAACAACCAGTCCGAATTGATTAGAAATTGTACTATTGTTCATTTTCGTGCCCACAAGTTGATGATAGCGAAATAGAGTTGTTGTCCTAGCCAGTTGTCTCGGGTCAATTTTAAATACATATCTCTTGGTAAGCATAAAATTAAGTGCTGTAATAAATAACATGACAAATATCCAGCAAATGCTTGCGTCTATATGCCACCAATCTACTACATAGAATATCAATGCCGTGCTCAGAAAAAGCAGAGCAATTTGCACAATAAGAAACCGTAAAAACTCACTTTTCACAACAGCGGAACTTTGAAAAGTCCACTTACGATTCCAGAAATAACTCCAGGCGATGCCAATGCTGTAACTGAGAGGCTGGGAGATCAACGTATCTCCAACAAAAAGAACGTGGTATCCAAGCAAGAATACCAAATAGCTAACAGTTGTATTGCTAACTCCGACCAGAAGAAAACGGATAAGCTCCTGATTCCAAAAAAGCGGGCATGGGCGGTCTAATTCATTCATTCATTCAATAGCTACCATTTTTCGGTAAAAAATGTTGCTGATATTAACCTTTTCAGATACATAAAAATAACGTCCATAATCCTTCGGCAAAAAACTCAATTAAATAACGAGTGTTAATCCAGTTTGTGCTCACAAATCCACCTCGGACGATGTTTTACGGTTTTATATATTTGCCCAACATATTCTCCGACCACGCCAAGGCATAAGAGCTGGACACCTCCAATAAAATAAATCGGCAGTGTAGTTGAAGCCCAGCCTGGCACCGTGTCGCCAACAATCAATGCATGCCAAATCACATAGCCCCCCATTCCTATGCTGAACAGGAATATTACAAAACCTATCATCGCAACGATCCGTAAAGGCACGACACTGAACGAAGTAATTCCATGCAAAGCGAGCCGGAGCATTTTTCTTAGTGAGTACTTGGTTTGCCCGAATTGCCTCTCACTAACATCAAAAAATACGGTGCTGACCCTGAAACCTAGCTCTAGGCAGGTTGCTCGCAAAAAAATGCTTGGCTCAGAAAAAAGCGCAAGCGCTTCTAATGCTCTTTTACTGAGTAGGCGGTAATCTGCGTGATTGGGAACAATGTTAACCCCCATCACTCGCATGAGGGCATAAAATCCTAGTGCCGTTTGCTTCTTGAGCCACCCATCCGTGCCACGATCTTTTCTGACCCCAAGAACAATATCAGCCCCCTTTCGGAATTCTTTAACAAAATCCCTAATGGCTAGTGGATCTTGTTGCAAATCTGCATCGATAGAAATTGCTGCATCACATTTCCTGGTTACTTCGGATAATCCTGCAAGGAGTGCAGCTTGATGACCAAAGTTCTGAGATAGCTTCAATCCTTTAATTATTTTATTATTCCGATTTAATTTTTCAATTATCGACCATGATTCATCTGTACTTCCATCGTCAACAAAGAAAAGGTAAGACTTTTTAGATATCAGTCCTTCATCAGCTAATTCTTGTATTATGGTTGTAAGCTGAGTGACGGCGTGGTCAATCGATTCACTTTCGTTCTGACATGGGAGCACTATAGCTAACCGTGGTGCCTCACTAATTGAGTGTCCGTTAATAATCATTCCCTCGTACTCCTTCAATAAATTGTATTTCTGAATATAAAAAAATAACTCGTAACTTAGGGTGGGTCATAAGAAACAAAGAAAAATAGACTAATCTGTAATGTTAACGATGGGGCGGCTATTACCAGTTATCGATTTTTCAGTGATTCCAATGGGCATAGGTGTAATTTCCAGCCGGGAAAATCCAAGGCCCAAAAAACTCTCATCATCACTCAAGCCCAACTGTCTTGGTGATTGAGGCTCGGGCGGAATAATTTCAATGATATGGGTCTTTCCATCCGTTTTGAACTCAAGAGAGATACAGGTATTAGGCGCAGAAACAAGAACGGAATGCTCTTCTTTGCCAACACGCACCAATGTCGGTGTCTTGCCATTATTCCCGAAAACTTGCATCACGCAGGCATCCAAACGAAAGGATAATGGCAAAGTTGCGTCAAACTGGATGCTCGCCTTTTCAACTATGGTCCAGCGGCCCCATGATTCAGCTTCGGAGAATCCTCTCAAACTGACTTCTTCTGGAATTTTCTCCTCGCTCAACATGAGCCGCAAGGGTCGGTCTATTTGAATATCCGGCGCTTTTCTCCTTGGCATCCCAAGAAGCGGCTCCAGTCGCTGTGCCACCAAATCGGTCATCACCGCAGCGCCCCCATCATGCAAATGGTACTCGGTATCAAAGAACATCGACTTGGAGAACATGAAATCTGAAGGCTCACCCAAAGTAGGCACGCCAAGCTCGTGATAATATTTTCCCAGAGATTGAAAGAATGCTTGTCCCTTGCCGGAGTGGTATTCCGGAAAATCCAGAAAAGCCGGATATCCGGCAATCACGGTGATTCCGTTCTTTTGACACCAACGAATGAAATCGGCGATAGGATCTGCGTTTTTTAGAGGAAGAACCAAATTTTTCCTCGGGAGAAGCGTATCCAGTTTTGCCTTTTGGGATCCATTTCTTAATTCAAGCAAGTTATTTTTAACGTCACCATAACCATTCATATAGGACAAGGCTCCTTTCCCATCAATCGGTTTGCCGAAAAAAACGTCATAAACCCTGTTCCAATATTCGCTGGGTGTCAATTTCCCAATCAATCCAATTTGGGTCGTTAACGGCTGAGCGGCAAAGTACGCCAAATCGTAGGGTAAAATATAATCAGCCAGAGTCCATGAGGGTTCAGACCGGGCATAGATGTCGTATTCCATAAACAGGATAGCGGTATCCCCGGGGCGCAAAGACTGGCGCGCCCGATACAGCAAATAATCAATGCCTATGCCGGCATGCAAGGCATTGTTGATGACCGGAATGCCGAATTGAGCTTGAAGCATCCTGGCACGAACACTATAAAAAGCGCTTGAACCGCCCAACAATACAAGATGACGCCCCTGAGTCTGATTGGCAATTTTCTGTTTTTGTTTGCCAAAAAAATAAATATTTAGGGCGCTTACATTTGTGTGGCTGGTCGGTCCATGATCAGCCAAGCTTAACATAGCACATGGAATGACGCTCAGAAGCAAAAGAAACGTCATCAATACTGTGATGGAATACCAGCGTGCAGAAGCATTTGAGATCACATGTCTATCAGTTATATTCTCGGGCATGCCTTTAACGCATCAAAATTGAAAATACAAAAATTCAAGCTTTTCCCTGCCCGTAACTCCTACAAATGCGCAAATGAAAAAAACCAAACCGACTAGCATTGCGTAGGGAATGTTGGGACGCCACAAAAAACGATCCCGGATCTCAGTCACCAAGTGCTGCGCGCCAAAGTTGTAACGAAGTATTTGATTGGTGTTAGGCGCCAACATTGCCCATGACAGCAAAGCCGTGATAAAAGCCAGAGTCTCAATGGTTATGGTGGCACTGCCGGGTTGTGCATGCGCTCCCAAACCGCCCATGGCGGAAAGCACAGTGAGCGCGTCAGCAAGAGAACCGGCCCGGAAAAACACCCAGGCGATGATGACTGCAATCAAAGTCAGCAGATGGTAAGCGATCTTCAACGCCATCCCTGTATTCTTGCCGATTCCTGTTGTTTCTGAAAAACTACGCCAGAAATGATTGATTGCCAGATAGAGCCCATGCAAGCCTCCCCAGATAAGAAAAGTCCAGTTGGCCCCATGCCACAGCCCTCCAAGGAGCATGGTGGTCATTAAATTGACGTGGCGGCGCCACTGACCCTTACGATTTCCGCCAAGTGGTATGTAGAGATAATCGCGCAAAAATCGGGATAGCGTAATATGCCAGCGCCGCCAGAAATCAATGATATTCGTCGCCCGGTAAGGCGAATTGAAGTTGATAGGCAGCCGGATGTTGAAAAGAAGTGAGAGTCCGATCGCCATATCCGAGTATCCGGAAAAATCATAATAAATTTGCAGGGTGTATGCCGTCGCTCCAAGCCACGCATCGGCAGCCGACAACCCTGCGGAAACAACATTAAAAACCCCGTTAGCAAGCGGGGCGCAACCATCGGCCAGGACAATTTTTTTGAACAGCCCGAAAGCAAAAAAAGTTATTCCCAAGGCAAAATTGTCAACGTTAAATTTGAGATTTTGCCGGTTGGCAAACTGCGGCATCATCTCGGCATGATGCAATACCGGGCCCGCCACCAGATGGGGAAAATAAGTAACAAACAAAATATAAGCGAGGAAACTGCGTTCCCGCACTTTCCCTTTGGCGACATCAGCCAGGTATGCAATCTGGGTGAACGTATAGAACGAGATGCCAATCGGCAGCACAATCAGCCCTACGTCCCAATGGATACCGAACATCTGCCCAAACTGTCCGGCAAAGAACATCAAGTATTTGAAGTACCCGAGCAAGCCAATGTTGGCAATGATCAGCAGCACGAATACAACACAGGCTGAATGGTCGAGGCCGCGATCACGCAATTTTCCAAGCACGCTGCCCCCGGCATAGTTAAAAATAATCGAACCTGAAATCAGGATAAGATACTTTGGATTCCAATAACCGTAGAAAAACAGCGAGGCGAACGCCAGCCATCCGAATGCTGCTTTCCAGGAAAAGCGGCCAATCAGAAAATACGCAAACAGCGTTATCGGTAGAAAAAGAAACAGAAATTCCGGTGTATAAAATAACATGCTCAGATCAAACCTGGACTTTAATTTTGAACCATCCTGAGATATTTCAGACCTAAGCCCAGCTGTCGGTAATCATCGGAATAGCCAATTTCTTCAGGACTTAAAGGGGAATTGAAAATAATATCAAGATCTGATATTGGTTGATCAAAGTGTAGCACCAGAAAGAGTCGCCCTCCTGTCCATTCAGGAGGAATCACGTTATCTATATTTCCAATACGTATAAAGGCGCCACTTTGTAAAGTCGGTGGAAATACATGAACGCATTCCAGCGTTAGGTCCACCTTCCCTTCGAATGGACGATCAAATTTAATAGTCGCAAATTTACCATCTGTCCAACAACCCCACGGCTCTGATGAGAATCCATCAATAACTGCTTGGACTTCTTTATTATTAACCTGTCTAAAATCCAAATAAAGTTCCGAAGGATTTACCAAAATAAGCTTTTTCACTATATTATGAAAAATATTATTTGCTAATTGGCGTGCTATCAGGCTCGGATATTTCCAAAGGTACTTAAACCAAACTCCAAAATTTTTCATTTCTAACGACGCTAAAATGGAGCTAACCAGCATCGGTTCAAAAATTCTCTCAATCGCAGCTGGATTCTCGCTATGTTTCTTGCAGGTGTTTATAGATTCTTCTATACATTTTGCTTGATTTTTCCATGACAACTTACCGCCGGAATAATATGAAGAAATTACCGGGGAAACGAAGAATTTTTTCCCTTTTTCGTGCATTCTATACATAAAATCTTGATCTGCAACTATCTTGTAGCTTGTATCAAAAGGATATTCCTTCAGAAGTTCGGTGCGCATCAAGGTTGCCTGATAACATGGGATCCCCGTTAACCAGCCTCTTTGCAGGCTACCCTGACGCAGCTCTGACCAAGTGTTCTCAAAAGATCTAACACGGTGAACCTCTTCCACACCCTGTGCTGAAAAAAAGCTATGGTGGCCAACAATA
>JBBQCU010000065.1:0-11155 GCA_038319065.1 Methylococcales bacterium | reverse complement strand
TGATTTGATTCGGGCTGCGGCTACCTGTGGGTAATGAGAAGTTACGCAAAAGCGATTGGAACCTAGGCGATAAAAACCACCCAGTGCCGGCAAAATCAACAACATAAATAGAAAGATGGTCTTAATCTGTACTTTCTAACCCCGTCCCGAACGTTTTGAAGCTGCCGCTATCATTGAACTATGCGAGAAAACTAGCGTGCGCTTAAGGTATGGCAGCCGTTTACTTAAGACACCTCACGTTCGGCCGCCTCAATTACATTGTCAGGCACGCCCAGTTTTTTTAATGCAGCGATCAGCTTGGCCTCCTTAACCGATGAAAATTGAGCTTCGTCGCGGCGCAAGCCTTCGCTGATATAGGACTTTAACAAGGCTTGATAGCCGGAGAAGCCCTTGTACGGTGCAATAGTCTTCATGGACTCCACCACGTCAACAGGAATTCGTAAAGTGATAGATGTCATAGGACGGTCTTTCATCAAGCGGTTTTTCAAGCGTTCAGTAATCATAGCGTTGTACCTCGTCAGCTTCCGCGCGTCGCGCGGATATTATTCGGATATGCGATTCATCAAACTCAATATGCACAACATACAAAAGCCGTCCGGACATATCAAAACCAATGGCGGCATCACGTGCTTCTTCGTTACGCGAGGCATCGACCAGAATAAACAGTGGATCAGCGAACACCGTCGCGGCCTCTTCAAATCGAACGCCATGTTTGCGCCAGTTAGTTTCGGCCTTGTCCAAATCCCATACGAACAAATCACCATTAAGTTCAAAAAATTGTTCCATTAGACCTATTGTATCTAGTGTATTGACTTTTTTAGGAGGTCACAAGGGTGTCATTAACGATTCTAATCCTTGGCTTCTGGATTCCGGCAATCCTGCGGGTATGACGTATTGAAAATATTGCACTCTGCAACCCCTCCATGTGTTACCCTACCTCATGCATCCATGTCAGTCGCAACTCAAGCTACTTTGATTTTCCGTTGTTTGAACGCTCACTGTATAACCAAGATTGGCTTTTCGATATGATTTGCTTTAATGTAACTAAACACCAAGTTACCTGAATTGTTTGAAAACTAATGACCACAATCGACACCCTCATCTCTGTTGGTAAACAACTGCGTTTAATCGCCATTTCTTCCCTGGTGTTGTTGGCCTTTAGCGGCCATGCGCAAGAAGCTGAAGATGCCGACGATCTGTTTCAACAAATACAATCTCTGCAAAGCCGGATGAATATTCAGATTACTGGCTTGGAAAGAATTCAGAATGAAAAGAAAGTCATGACCACTGGCAGCCTGGAGCAGCAAGTTGAACAGGCCTTGGCATCTTACAATCATGTCATCAGCCGAAGTGCTAAAGGGCAGATTGAGCGCATCGTTATTATCAATAAAAAACAAAAAACCGAAGCTGAACGTATTGTTTTACCAACCAGTCTTCAAGGTAATCATTTTATGGTTTCCGTAGCCATTTCAGGTAATGGCAGCAGTTGGCAAACGCTGGATATGATTATCGACACAGGGGCGGACTTGGTCGTTTTGCCGGAATCGATGATAAATCAATTAGGCCTTGAGGATAGTGCTTTTATCAGGAAAAAGATGCAGACCGCCAATGGCATGACCGAAGCAAAAATTGGCAAGTTGCAAGAACTGAGAATCGCCGGAGAAACCGTTGAAAATGTAGAAGCGGCTTTTATTCCGGACGCTCTTTTAGGGCAAAACAGCCTATTGGGGATGAGTGTTTTAGGGCGTTATCAAATAAACATCGATGATAAAACCCAATTGATCACGCTGTTTAAAAAATAAAATCTTCTTTTTTGCAATGAGAATTGTTATCATTTACATAAATCATATTCATTCTGGAGATGCTTCATGTACGTATGTGTTTGCAAAGCCGTAACCGATACTCAAATAAAACGAGCTATTGATAATGGTGTTTGTACCCGCAGGCAGCTATTCCATTGCTTTGGCATGGGAAGTGATTGCGGAAAATGCAATAAATTTGTTAAGGAAATACTTGACGATCACCTGCAACAACAACCTATAATGCAGTCTGCGTCAAATCAACCTGTCCTTAACGCCACTTAATAAGAGGTATTGCATGAAAGGAGATAAAAAAGTTCTTGAGTTTCTTAATAAAGCGCTGATTAATGAACTTACAGCTATCAACCAATATTTTTTACATGCACGCATGTACAAAAACTGGGGCTTTGCTAAACTCAATGAAAAAGAATATCACGAATCTATCGATGAAATGAAACATGCGGACTTATTAATTGAACGCATACTTTTTCTGGAAGGCTTGCCCAATTTACAAGATCTCGGCAAGTTGTTGATTGGTGAAAACCCGCTGGAAATGCTGAAATGTGATTTAAAGCTTGAACACGAGGCTATTCCACCACTAAGAGATGCCATTGCTTATTGCGAAGAGGTTAAAGATTATATCTCGAGAGAAATTTTCGAACACATTCTTGAAAACGAAGAGGAGCATGTGGATTGGCTGGAAACCCAACTCGAATTAATCGAACAAATAGGACTACAGAATTATTTGCAATCGCAAATGTAATCGGTGTCACAAGTCAATATTCTCGATCTTCCAGGTTTTAATAGCCGACAATCCTTCCCCTTCCAGTATAATTACTTCCTTTTTGCCCTGGATTTACGTTCCAGCTCGCAACGAGGAAGTAAAATGCCCCAAATAGTCGTTTGTGCTTTGTACAAATTTGTCACCCTGGAAGATTTCCAGGATCTACGACAACCTTTGCATAATGTGATGGAAGCCAATCAGGTGCGCGGCACGTTGCTATTGGCCAGCGAAGGTATTAATGGCACGATAGCCGGATCACGCGAAGCTATAGACAGCGTGTTAAAATGGTTGCGTAACGACCCCCGCCTGACTGATATAGACTGTAAAGAATCATTCACCAATAGTCGGCCTTTCAACCGCACTAAAGTCAAACTCAAAAAAGAGATTGTGACCATGGGCATAGAAGGCATTGATCCTAAACGTTTAGTGGGTACATACGTTAGCCCCTCTGACTGGAACAAACTGATCTCTGATCCCGAAGTCGTGCTGGTAGACACGCGCAATGACTATGAATGTAAAGTAGGCACGTTTAAAAACGCCATAAACCCGAAAACCGAAAGCTTTCGTGAATTTCCTCGCTATGTCAGGGAAAACCTTCACCCCGAAAAACACAAAAAAATCGCCATGTTTTGTACCGGCGGGATTCGTTGTGAAAAGTCTACCGCCTTTTTAAAAGAACAGGGTTTTGACGAGGTTTATCACCTTAAAGGAGGTATTTTAAAATATCTGGAAGAAGTGCCCGCAAATGAAACCCTGTGGGAAGGTGAATGTTTTGTTTTTGATGAACGGGTGACCGTTAACCTGCAGCTTGAAAAGGGCCGCTACGATCAGTGTAATGCCTGCCGTTTACCGATAACCGAAGCCGACAAGGCCAGCGATAAATATCAGCAAGGCGTTAGCTGTCCTCATTGTTATGATAAAGTCACAGATGTTCAGAAAACACGTTTTATGGAGCGTGAAAAGCAAATGGAGTTGGCCAGGCAACGCGGTGAAGCTCATATCGGCGCTGATGCAGCCAAATCCCTTGCGGCCAAACGCGAAGCCAAGTTGCAACGGCAACAAAAAGTGTTGCAAAAACAAAGATAGGATTTAAAAGTCTGGAGTTTATGGTGAAAGCAGAAATAGGCCAAAAAGCGCCCTTATTATTGCTGTCCGATTGGGTTCAAGGCGAACCTGTTAACTTTGATCAGTTATCAGGCCGGGTTGTTCTGGTGGAAGTGTTTCAAGTGAATTGTCCGGGTTGTTTTTTATACGCCTTGCCACAGGCAGTAGACTTGTATCAACGCTATGCAGATCAAGGTTTATCAGTATTGGGAGTAGCGACTGCGTTTGAGGATTTTGATAAAAACAACCTGGAAAATTTAACCAGATTAATTGAAGAGGGTGAGGTTGTAGGTGAAACGATACACACGTTCAGCCGGCAAGGAAAATTAATAGGCGGTCGCTTGCCTTTTCGTATCCCTTTTCCTGTGGCAATGGATCGCTTGCAAAATCGTCAAGCTAAAATGTCTCAAGATGCAATCGAAACCTTTATCAGCCAGCGCATTTCCAATTTTGATCAGCAGACGGAAACTTATCAAGACAATATTCGACAGCAATTGCAGCAATACTTTCAATCGTTAACGCATCACGCGGAAACGTTTGAGCTTTTTGATCTTAGAGGCACGCCATCGTATGTTCTGGTGGATAAACAAGGTTTGTTAAGATATTGTGAATTTGGCAGCGATCCTGATCTGGAAGAGCGAGTATTGGCACTATTGCATGAATAATCAACAGAACAAACAAGACGCTCATAAACTGCTACAACAAAGGAATTTAGGGGAAACAGCCACAAAGAGCAAAGCTGAATTATCACATGATTTTATTATTCTAAAGGTTTACGTGTTGTTTGTTTAATCTGTCTTCAGGTTATAATGACCGCTAACTTATAAGCATTGGTTGCACCTCAGTTTTTTTACTTATAAATCAGTGGGGTGGGTGTATGCCGCCATTGCATTTCAATAAAACCACAATACTTTCAGCGATTTCTAAATGAGTTACTTAGACAAAATATGACACAAAAACTTTATATTCAAACCAACGGCTGTCAGATGAATGAGTATGATTCCGATAAAATGCGGGATGTGCTGCAAGCGTCGCATGGATTTGAATTGATTGATGATCCAAAACTGGCGGATGTGTTGCTGCTTAATACCTGTTCAATACGCGAAAAAGCGCAGGAAAAAGTTTTTTCAGCCTTAGGAAAATGGCGCAAGCTTAAAAATATTCGTCCCGATGTCATAATTGGTGTGGGCGGTTGCGTAGCGAGTCAGGAAGGAGCCGCCATTCAAAAACGCGCACCCTTTGTAGACATGGTTTTTGGACCGCAAACCTTGCATCGTTTGCCGCAACTGCTGGATCAAGTCCGCAGTAAAAACAAACCTGTTGTTGATGTATCCTTTCCGGAAATAGAAAAATTTGATGCCCTGCCCGAACCCCGGGCAGAGGGGCCAAAAGCCTTTGTTTCGGTGATGGAAGGTTGTAGTAAATATTGTTCTTTTTGCGTAGTACCCTATACCCGCGGTGAGGAAATCAGCCGCCCTCTGAGAGATGTCATTGCTGAAATTACCTCATTAGCCAAACAAGGCGTGCGGGAAATTAATTTATTGGGGCAAAATGTCAATGCCTATCGCGGCGAAATGGACGATGGCGATATTGCCGATTTTGCATTGCTGCTGCATTATGTGGCGGCTATAGACGGGATTGATCGCCTGCGCTTTACCACGTCACATCCGGTTGAGTTTACTGACAGTTTGATTGAAGCCTTTGCTGATATTCCACAGTTGGTTGATCATTTGCATTTGCCGGTACAAAGCGGCAGTGATCATATCCTGAAAATGATGAAGCGCGGGCACACGCGCGCGGATTACATGGAAACTATACGCAAATTGCGTGCAGTGCGCCCTAATATTAGCCTGTCCTCAGATTTTATTATCGGTTTTCCAGGTGAAACCGATGAGGAATTTGAAGAAACACTATCGTTCATTGAAGAAATCGTTTTTGATTTATCATTCAGTTTTGTTTATAGCCAGCGCCCCGGAACACCCGCCGCCGATTTGCCGGATGATGTGCCCGTGGAAGTAAAAAAACAGCGTCTGGAGCGCTTTCAGAACCGGATTAACGAAATGGCCGCAGCAATTTCAAATAACATGATTGGAACAGTGCAGACTGTTTTAGTCGAAGGACAATCTAAAAAGAATCCTTTACAAATGCAGGGCAGAACCGAAAATAACCGGGTAGTCAACTTTATTGCTCATCCCAGATTGGCAGGGCAATTTGTTGATGTACTGATTGCGGAAGCATTGCCAAATTCTTTGCGCGGTCGGCTGGTCGGGGCTTCTGCCGATAAAATTATTGTCCAAAACTGATTTTTATAATGACTTCACAGGAAATATCTTTGCTCCCTGCCGATAATGGCAGATTATCCAATTTTTGTGGCCAGTTAGATACGCATTTACGGCAGATAGAAAAGCGGCTTCAAGTTGAAATAGCCAATCGCGGCAACCAGTTTAAAGTGACGGGCTTAGATAGCTCAGTCAAGGCAGCTTGTGCCGTTATGCAGAAATTATTTGCAAGCACTGAAAAAGAGGAGTTAACCGCCGAACTGATTCATTTAGCGATGCAGGATGCCTCGATTGATGCAATGCTGGATACTTCAACAACGGTAGCTGAATCTTATGTCGCTATCAAAACAAAATTCGGGATGATAAAAGGCAGGGGACCAAATCAACAAGCTTACTTAAGAAAAATTATCTCTCATGACATCAATTTTGGCGTAGGACCAGCAGGAACAGGTAAAACTTATCTAGCCGTAGCCTGTGCAATTGAAGCCTTGCAAAATGAAAAGGTCAGGAAAATAATTCTGGTGCGTCCTGCGGTAGAAGCCGGTGAAAAATTAGGCTTTTTACCAGGCGACATGGCTCAAAAAGTCGATCCCTATTTGCGGCCTTTGTATGATGCGTTGTATGAAATGCTCGGCTTTGAACGGGTTGAAAAAATGATTGATAAAGGCATTATAGAAGTTGCACCGCTGGCTTTTATGCGCGGCCGCACATTGAATGACGCCTTTATTATTCTTGATGAGGCACAAAACACCACGACAGAGCAGATTAAAATGTTCCTTACTCGCGTGGGTTTTGGCTCTACTGCCGTTATCACGGGTGATATTACCCAAATAGATTTACCAACAGAAAAAATGTCCGGTTTACGGCATGTCCTTGAAGTACTAAAAGATATTGAAGGTATCAGCTTTACTTTTTTTGGGACACGGGATGTCGTCAGGCATCCCTTGGTACAGCGAATTGTTTCCGCCTATGAAGCGTATGAACAAAAAAACAAAACCGGGCAATGAATCTAATCGAAATCCAGACCATTTTTAAATCAAACGGTCAACCTGATCAGGAACAAATTCAACGTTGGGTTGATGCTGCACTGGAAGATGTCAATCAAGAAACAGAAATTGTCGTGCGTATTGTCGATGAGCAGGAAAGCGCGGAACTCAATGAACAATACCGCCATAAACCTGGCCCCACTAATATTCTCAGTTTTCCAGTTGAAGTCCCTGAAGGCATTGAGCTGAATTTACTGGGCGATTTAGTTGTATGTGCTCCAGTCCTGGAGAAAGAAGCGTTGGACCAACATAAAGCTTTAACAGATCATTGGGCGCATATTATAGTGCATGGCGTATTGCATTTATTGGGCTACGATCATATCGATGATGATGAGGCGAAGCTTATGGAAAACAAAGAAATATCAATTTTAAACAAGTTAACTATAAAAAACCCCTATTTACAGGTAAATGACGAATGAGCGATGAGCAACCTCCGAGTATAAGCGCCCCCCGGAAACGTTGGGTGGAAAGAATCAGCCAACTGTTTTCCGGGGAGCCGCACGATTTGGATGATCTTCTTGGCATATTACGGGAAGCCCGCGAAAACCGGTTATTGGATACCGATGCTTTATCCATGATTGAAGGTGTATTACAGGTATCACAAATGCGGGTCAGGGATATTATGATTCCCCGCATTCAAATGGTTGTCGTGCCCAAAGAGGCCGAGTTGGATACCATATTTCCGCTAGTCATCGAGTTTGGCCATTCCCGTTATCCTGTTATTGATGGAGATCGCAGCAAAGTTGTGGGTGTCTTGTTGGCCAAGGATTTACTGGCGCGTGTATTACAAAATAAAACCTTAACAGTCCAGGAAATAATGCGGCCCGTCTGTGTCGTTCCAGAAAGCAAGCGTTTAAATGTCTTGCTTAAAGAATTGCGGACCAATGGAAATCATATGGCCATTGTTGTCGATGAATATGGTCAGGCAGCGGGATTAGTCACCATCGAGGATGTGTTAGAAGAAATCGTTGGTGAGATTGAAGACGAACATGACGACCATGAAGACGAAGGTTATATTTTCCAGCGCAGTTCAAATGAATTCATGATAAAGGCACTCATGCCTATTGAAGAATTTGATGATTACTTTTCCACGAATTTAGCTACCGATGAATACGATACCATCGGTGGCTTTCTTGTAAGTCAGCTCGAACATATGCCTAAAAAAGGTGAAAGCCTGATTCTGGATAACATGCGATTTGAAGTAATTCGCTCTGATAACCGTCGCGTACATCTAATAAAACTCAAAATAACCAAATAGCAGGAAAGCAGTTATGAATAATCAGACGGTGCTGGTAACCGGTGGTGCCGGTTATATCGGTAGCCATGCTTGCGTTGAATTATTGGAAGCAGGCTTCAAAGTGGTCGTGGTCGATAATTTGTCCAACAGCAAACCCGAATCGTTGTCCCGTGTGCAACAAATCACCGGCAAATCACTATCTTTTTATCAAGCCGATATTCGTGATAAACAAGCCTTAACTGAAATATTTGCCAAAGAATCACTTTCCACGGTGATTCATTTTGCTGGTTTAAAAGCCGTTGGCGAATCCTGTGAACAACCGCTACTGTACTATAATAACAATGTCTACGGAACGCTGGTGCTTACTGAAGTAATGAGCAATGCGAACGTAAAACAATTGGTCTTCAGTTCGTCCGCTACCGTTTATGGTGAGTCTTCCTGTACGCAATTCACTGAAAATTTCCCTCTTGGCGCCATCAATCCTTATGGCCGTTCAAAAGCCATGATTGAGGATATTTTAAGGGACTTGTCGGACGCAGATAAAACTAATCACACTGAAACTCCCTGGAAAATTGCCTTACTGCGCTATTTCAATCCAATAGGCGCGCATGAGAGCGGTATGATTGGCGAAGATCCCAATGGTATTCCCAATAATCTGATGCCTTATGTTGCGCAGGTTGCCATTGGGAAATTAATGCAACTGTCGGTGTTTGGTGATGATTATCCGACTCGGGATGGAACCGGTATCAGGGATTATATTCATGTGGTTGACCTGGTAAAAGGTCATATCAAGGCAATAGAAGCGCTGAACAGCGAAAAATTCGAAGCGGGTGGTTGTAAGGCTTATAATCTGGGCGCAGGGAGAGGATACAGTGTTCTGGAAATGATCAATGCCTTCGAAAGGGTAACCGGTAAAACCATCAATTATAAAATTTCCCCGCGTAGACCAGGCGATCTGGCAGAATGTTTTGCTAATCCCGATCTGGCATTAAAAGAGCTAAACTGGAAAGTAGAAAAAAATCTGGAAGATATGGTGGCAGATACCTGGAACTGGCAGACTAATAACCCACAGGGATATGTTTAGATTTATTATGAGGAATTTATGTGCTGGAGTGGTGAGGCATCAACGGTATTAGCGACTATCGGCTTATCAAGTACCGCCTATTTTTATTATAAAAAAGAACCCGCTGCTCTATGTGCGGCCTTGGGATACTTTTCCTTGATGGAGGTGTTACAAGCATACACCTATACAGTCATCGATGAGTGCGAGAATCCCGCTAATCAGATAGCAACATTGTTAGGCTACATCCATATTGCCTTTCAGCCATTTTTTATCAACGCCGTGTCGATGTATTTCATCCCGGAAAAAATCAAAAACAAGATTTCTGCACCGGTTTATTTTATTTGTTTTGTAGCCACTGTTTGTTTATTGATACGGCTGTATCCCTTTGAATGGGCACCCGCTTGCTATGAGGTGAAAACCCGATTTATCTTATTTAGCCGATACCTGGATTCATTTACTGTGCCCTTTTGCGGTAAAAGAGTCTGTTCTGTTTCCGGCGACTGGCATATAGCCTGGGAAATTCCTGCTACGGCTAATCTTATGTTGTATAACATGTACATCGGTGCATCGTTTTTAATGCCATTGCTTTATGGTTCATGGAAAATGACCTGCTATCATATTGTTACAGGCCCATTTTTGGCTTACGTGACCACCAGTAATCCCAACGAATGGGCAGCTGTCTGGTGCCTATATTCAATAGGCTTAGTTCTCCTCTTAGTCAAGTCACCGTTACGCAACTTTTTACATGTAAACAGTTGGTTCTGGTGGAAATATCTGAAAGACTAAAGTATTGGAAGAGCCGGCAACCAAACTCACAATCATAAAAAAATAAATGCCGGGATTGATTATTTCTTCTGTTAGCATTTTTATCAATCTTATACTTGATCCAACTACGAGTAATTAACTCTAAGGATGGATTGCCATTAAAATTAATCGTAGGTCATTTGGTGAATAAACGTGAATTTGCAAACCGCATAGTGGTTCTTGACACCGAAACCACCGGATTAAATCCGCAGGAAGGACATAGAATCATTGAAATTGGTTGTGTGGAGCTGGTCAAGCGCCGCTTAACGGGTAAACGCTTTCATGTTTATATTAATCCTGATCGGATCATTGATGAAGGCGCAATTGCAGTTCATGGTATCACCAACCAATTTTTAGATGATAAACCCCAATTTGAGCAAATTGTTGAGGATTTCATAGCGTTTATCAGGGGTGCTGAGTTAGTTATACACAATGCGCCATTTGATGTCGGTTTTATCAATCATGAATTTTCACGATTGAAAAATATGGCGGGATCAGTCAACGATTATAGCGAGGTATTTGATACACTGGCATACGCCAGAAAAAAACATCCAGGGCAAAGAAACAGCCTGGACGCTCTTTGTAAACGCTATGGTATCGATAATAGCCACCGGGATTTGCATGGCGCATTACTGGATGCTGAAATTTTGGCGGATGTCTTTCTGTTAATGACTGGCGGCCAGTCTTCCTTGCTGGATGAAGGGCAATCGGGAATAGATGAATCCAGTGTCAATACAAGCGTAATACGTGTGTCCGCAAACCGCAGTGCATTAAAAGTGATTCGCTGTAATGATGAAGAATTAACAGCCCATCAGCAACGTTTGAAAGCGATTGAAAAAGCCAGTGGCATTTGTATATGGACCAGCAACTTTAAGCCGGGTTAGCGTTGAGTAACCCGGTATAAGTAGCAGATTTTGCCGGATTAGGCTGTACAAATCAAAGTGAATGATTAGTCATTTGTAAAACTCTGGACTTGATCTGACGGCTGCAAAAAATTAGGCTCAATTGAATCTGAAATTGACTAGCAGCTTACGACCCA
>JBBQCU010000064.1:0-11370 GCA_038319065.1 Methylococcales bacterium | reverse complement strand
GGTGCTTAAGGAACAGGCGCTGGAATTACTCTGGGATACGGTTAGCGAAAACGATTTGCGCGTTTGTTTGCAAAACCTGGAAAATCAAGGGCGTTCTGCCTTGCAAGCGCAAGGTTTTGCGAACCAGCAAGTAAAATCCCTGCGCCGGTTGATGTTACGCTTTCAGGGGACCGACAGCAGTTTGCCGATCGATTTTAGTGATAAAGAGACAATGCGTGCCGAATTTCAGCGGCAATACCGGCAACGTTTCGGGTTTTGTTATGAAAATCGGCCGCTGCTGGCAGAAACTGCGATCGTGGAATGTTTTGGCAGCGAAGCGCACACGCTAAAGGCATTGAATACTGTCCCTCTAAACGGCACAGGGCAGCCGGAATTGCGTACCCGCATGTTCAGTAACGATGCATGGCATGACACGCCCGTTTACCGCCGCGAAAATTTATCTGTAAAACAACATGTCGACGGTCCTGCGATTATCATCGAGCCGACTTCGACCATCGTCATCGAACCCGGCTGGCAAGGCGAATTGCAAGCCGGCGGCAATGTGCTGCTAAAGCGAGTTCTGCCGTTGCAACGGGCATTCGCTTCCGGAACCCGCGCCGACCCGGTGTTGCTGGAAATATTCAACAAACTGTTCATGTCCATTGCCGAACAAATGGGCTTTGTGCTGCAAAACACCGCACATTCAGTCAATATCAAGGAACGTCTGGACTTTTCCTGTGCGCTTTTCGATGCCGGCGGCCAGCTGATCGCCAATGCGCCGCATATTCCGGTGCATTTAGGTTCGATGGGCGAAAGTGTAAAGGCACTATTGGACAAATACTCCGCCAGTCTGCACCCCGGCGACGTCTATTTGCTTAATTCGCCCTATGCAGGCGGCACACATTTGCCGGACATTACCGTAGTAACGCCGGTGTTTGCGCAGGATGGACCGGAATTGTTGTTCTTTACTGCTTCGCGCGGCCATCATGCCGATGTCGGTGGCATTTCGCCCGGTTCGATGCCGGCCAACAGCCGCCATATCGAAGAGGAAGGCGTGATTAGCGAGGGTTTGAAAATCGTGGACCAAGGCCATTTTCAGGAAGCAACATTACGAAATTGGCTGGGTTCAGGGCTTTATCCTGCGCGCAATCCCGAACAGAATCTTGCCGACCTGCAAGCGCAAATCGCAGCCAACGAGAAAGGCACAAAGGAATTGCTGAACATGGTTGCAAGTTATTCCTTACCCGTGGTGCAGGCTTATATGCACTATGTACAGGACAATGCCGAAGCCTGTGTGCGTGCGGTGCTTGCCAGGTTGTCCGATGGAGCCTTCGTGTATGCAATGGACGACGGCGCGAAAATCGCCGTCGCGATTACTGTTGATCGTGTGAAGCGCCGGGCCCGTATCGATTTCAGCGGCACTTCCCGGCAATTGCCGAATAATTTCAACGCTCCTGCAGCGGTCTGCAAGGCGGCGGTGCTGTATGTATTCAGAACCCTGGTGCAGGATGACATCCCGCTCAACGCCGGCTGCATGAAGCCCCTGGAAATCATAATACCCGATGGCTCGCTGCTCAATCCTTGCTATCCGGCGGCAGTGGTTGCAGGTAACGTCGAAACTTCGCAATACATCGTTGACGCCTTGTACGGCGCATTAGGCGTATTGGCCGCCTCGCAGGGCACGATGAACAATTTCACTTTCGGAAATGACCGCTACCAGTATTATGAAACAATTTGCGGCGGAGCCGGAGCAGGCGACAGTTTCGACGGCTGCAATGCCGTGCAAACGCATATGACTAACTCTCGCATTACTGACCCGGAAGTGCTGGAATTGCGTTTCCCGGTACTGCTGCAAGAATTTTCCATTCGAAATGGCAGCGGCGGGGCAGGGCGCAGCCAGGGTGGAGATGGCGTAGTTCGTCGGATACAATTCCTGGAGCCGATGACTGCCGGCATTCTCTCCAGCCACCGAGTCTTGCCGCCGTTCGGAATCAGGGGCGGCAAGCCCGGAAAACCTGGCGTGAATACAGTCATCCGTAGCAATGGCCGGGTCGAAATGGTTCCTGGCTGTGCCGAAATTGAGGTGGACCCAGGCGATGCTGTTCAGATTGAAACGCCGGGCGGGGGCGGGTTTGGCTGGATTAAGAAATAGTGATCTATTTTCCGGACTCACAAATATCCCGCTAAACAACTGCAAAACGGATGAAAAAGGGAGGATAAATTGTCAAAGTCATTACCTAAACAACAGAAAACCGGCATTCCTTTACTTAAGAAATTGATTTATAGTGACACCTTCAAGTCTTTAATTTTCTTATTCGGTGGGATTTTGACTTTTTCTCTTTCGGCACAAGCCGCTGCAAACAGGCTTATTGATTCGAGCAGCCCCTATCTGCTCCAGCACGCACATAATCCCGTAGACTGGAATCCGTGGGGCGAGGAAGCGTTTGCCAAGGCGCGGAAAGAAAACAAACCGATTCTGCTTTCCATCGGCTATTCCACCTGTTACTGGTGTCATGTAATGGAACGGGAGATCTTTGAGAATCCCGTGATCGCCAAGCTGATGAACCAGTTTATCGTCAGTATCAAAATCGACAGGGAGCAGCGCCCGGACGTGGATGAACTCTACATGACAGCCACCCAGTTGCTAACGGGGGGCGGAGGCTGGCCGAACAACGTGTTTGTCACGCCCGATCTCAAACCGTTTTTTGCGGGCACTTATTTCCCGCCGGCCGCCTTCACGTCTGTTATTCAGCAGATCCACGACAAATGGAGGCAGGACCAGACCGCCTTAAAAGCACAGGCCGAGGAGTTGGCTAACGCCATCACTCAGATCAAGCAGCAGGAAAACGATGCCGCCGGGACACTTCCCGGGCAACAGACGATCGAAGCGTTGCTCGAGCATTACGGCGATTATTATGATAATCGGGTGGGCGGTTTTTATCAGGCTCCGAAGTTTCCAAATGAGGTTGCACTGCTGTTCCTGCTCGATGCCTACCGCCTGACCGGTAACAGCAAAGCCCTGGATATGATTCGCGGCACGCTGGAGAAAATGTCTGAGGGAGGGATTCATGATCATGCCGGCGGCGGGTTCCATCGCTACTCGACCGACGCACAATGGCGCATCCCGCATTTCGAGAAGATGCTCTACAATCAGGCGCTGTTGGGGCGGGCTTACACGGAGCTTTATGCGCTTTCCAACACACCCGCCGACCGCAGTGTCGCCGATGGCATTTTTGACTTTACACTGCGGCAGATGACGCACAAGGACGGCGGCTTTTACTCTGCGCTCGATGCCGAGACTGACGCCGTGGAAGGCGCTTATTACACATGGACGGATGCCGAGCTGCGTGATGCCTTGGATAAGGATTCCTTCACATGGCTCATGAAACATTACGGGCTGGCGGAGATTCCTGAGATTCCCGGTCACAAGCATACGAACGGCAAGGTACTGTATCTGAACCAGCCGCTTTCCGGGAGAGCGGCGCCGGAAGGCCTGTCTTATGAAGATATGGTAAAAAAACAACAGGCCGTCATGACTGCGCTACTCAAAACGCGGGACAAGCGCAAATTACCGCGGCTTGACAACAAAATAATCACTTCCTGGAATGGGCTGATGATCGACGCGTTTGCCCGCGCAGGGTTGAGCATGAGGAATCCCGAATATACCGAAGCTGCCCGCCGCGCAGCCGATTTTATTCTGGCGAATTTACGGACAAAAGACGGGGTGCTTTATCGTACATGGCGTGACGGCAAGGCCGGGATAACGGCTTATTTTGAGGATTATGCCTTCATGATTCAGGGGCTCGCGTCCATCTATCGCGCGACCAAAGAGGACAAATACCTGCAAGCAGCCAAGGAGCTCACGGCGAAGGCCAGGAAGCAGTTTTGGGATGAGGAACATGGCGGGTATTATTTCACCGATGGCAGCGAGCAACTTCTGGTGCGCATGAAAAACGCCGGGGACTCGGCCACCCCTTCCGGCAACGCGGTAATGGTTCAAGCCTTGCTCGATCTTTATGAAAGCACAGGCGATGCAGAATGGAAGCAGCAGGCCGAGACGCTGCTTAAAGCCTTCGGGCGGGCCATCACCGAAAATCCGAGAGCTTATACGCACATGGTGCACGCGTTGCTTAGGCTGAATCATGTGGCACCGGCAGCGAAGGCCAAACAGCAAACGGATGAAGCGTTTACCTTACCGGAGGCGATGGAAACCAAAGCGCATGTGAAGGTCAGTGTGCAGGAGCCCAAGCGCGAGGGTAATAGCCTTACGGTTACGGCCGTGCTGGACATCGCCGAAGGCTGGCATATCAATGCCAATCCTGCGAGTCTCGATTTTCTGATTCCCACTTCTGTTGATGTACGCGAGGACGCCGGCAAGGCAGAAGTGAAACCGGCCTATCCCGCTGCGCGCGCTATGGCTACACCATTGGGTGACATCAAAGTCTATGAAGGGCAAGTTAGCATTCCGGTGAAGGTGACACTTCCCGACAGCACAGAAAATCTCCGCCTGCTCGTCCGCGCCCAAGCCTGCAAGGATACAACCTGCCTTGCACCTTCGGATTGGACTTTACCTGTAAAATTAAAATAAAAAATTGTATAGCTTCCAGGCCGGTTTTTGCGAGGGAACCTTTGTTTGGTCATCAAACTTACATATTACCGATTTAATATAGTGGCTATTTAAATATTGTTTAAGCTATTACCGATAACCGGTTTAAAAAGCCTATCTGCGTGAAATGTTCAACCGCTGCATTGTGACGCAACAATCACTTAAAACTAAACGAATCCAGAAACTTTGAACGTTACGTTTATCAAACCGACGCTATGGAACTCTCGCTGCTGACACTGAATCTTCATACTTATGAACAACATCCCCGCCACTGTTCTTTTGACACCATGCATCAACATGAGCGAGAGGTGCATATCATTGCCGAAGCAATCGCTCATTTAAAGATCGATGTTATTTGCTTTCAGGAAGTTGGGGAATATATGCACGACCCAATCACCACCCCTTACGGCGAATCGCCTTCCAACATGGCTTTTCGAATTTGCAATAAATTACGCCAGTGGGGGCATTGGTATCATATTCATCAGGACTGGAGCCACATCGGATTTAATCGTTGGCGGGAAGGCACCGCGATCATGAGCCGCTATCCGATGCTGCACAATTTTTCGGCTTATGTTTCTGTAGATCACCGTAAAGACAATTATATGTCTCGAAATATCACCGTCTCGTGCATAGACGTTCCGTGGTTCGGATTGTTGCATGTCGCCAATGTCCATTTAAGTTGGGCGCATCATGGCTTCTATGAAGAATACTATAACCTCCAAAAACTCATCCATTCACGTTTGCATTTCGGCGTCAGAGGCGATTTGATGGTCGGCGATTTCAACGCGCCAGCCGGAGAACATGCCTATAACCATATCGTAGGAAATTTGGAATACATGGATCAATTCTACGAATTACACCCCCACCGTTTTTATCAACCCAGCTATCAGGGTCAAATAGACGGCTGGAAAAACTATCCGCCCAAACGCATCGACTATATCTTCAAACGCAATGGCCGCCCGATAAAAATCAGATCCATGGAGGTCATCTTCAACGATCATTTTTATCCCATCGTTTCCGATCATTTCGGATATCTGGCAAGATTCGAGATGTATTAATCATTTTGAATTTTTTCGATTCGCCTCAAATTTTTAACTAAAAAATGTCCATGAAATAAATCAGGAATCTTACTCCCTCTCCCTTTGGGCTAATCTATACACACAACTTTCGGAGTGCTAGCCTTCCGGAGGGAGAGGCCTGCCCTGAGCTGTGTCGAAGGGATCGGGGAGGCGGGCATATAAATGCTCAAATTATTTCGCGTACGTTCCTGAGTTTGGTAAAAACCCCAGCGATTATTGCTGATAACCGCTATAATCCATTCTAATCCAATTCCTTAGCTTAATCATAAAAGAAGAGAAACAGCATGCCGCTTGGAGAAGTAAAGAATAACTCACCCGAAGGTGAGCTTTCGGTTAATAAACTCGAAAGATTTTTTATTTGGCTATCCGGAGTCAGTCCAAAAATCCTGGCGACTTGCCCGGAATCGGAACAAAAAAAACATGCTGCACTCGGCGGAACTGTTCTGATTCCTGCGCTATTAGCCATTGTTACTGCTTCGTTTTTGCTCTACACCTTAAACTTTAGTGTCTATGCCATAGTTCCGGTCGCCCTGATTTGGTCATGCATGATTATGCTGATGGATAGAGCATTACTGGCGACTTACAGGAAAGGCTTTTCTTTCTGGGGAAAACTCGGGCAATTTTCCATAAGATTTGCGATTGCTTTACTTATTGCGGTAACCGTTGCTCACCCGGTGGTCCTGCTGTTGTTTAGCGAACGCATAGATGCCGCCTATAACGAAGGACGCATTAAAACCGAACGCAACAACCTGGCCAAGCTGTGTGATCTAAAAAATCCCCAAAGCGATCTTCATTTATTAGATGAAAAAATTACGCTGTTTCGCAACGAATTAAAGAATAGTAATCAACTTTTTGAACCCCCCATTTGTACCGGTAACCCGCAACTTTCAAGCCTGGCAGAGGCGACCACTATTGAAAAGTTAAACCAGGAGCTGGAAGTCCTGAAAGCCAAAAAAATGCAAGCTGACCAGGATGTTGCACTATTTATTGAAAACGCTGAGAAAGAAAAACAAGGGACTCCCGGCACTGGCTTTACCGGGGTTCGTGGCTGCAAAAAAGGCACGCAATGTAAAAAATGGTTGAGTCAGGCAAGTGACCGGAAAGATGACAGCATCAGGCTTGGCAAAGAAATCGTCGCGTTGGAAGGGCAAATCAGTCAGCTTAACGAAAAAATTGCCAACCAATTAATCGAAGTCAAACAAGCCTCAAAAAAACAATGCGATAAAGAGCGTGACGAATTAAAAACAATCCGCGTGAAACAACACGACCTGGATCAAAAAAATCTCGAGTCGCTTCGTGAACAACAAAATCTCATGAGCCGCCGATGCGCAGAAAAAGAGGCGTTTATTACCAATTTAAAGCCGGATATATTGACTCAAACGGAAATACTCACGCAGCTTATTTTCCCCAATCAAGGCGTTTCCTGGCACAATTTGCTGGTTTTTTTAATTTTTATGTTGTTGTTTTTGGCCATTGATATGCTGGCGGTCGTGCTAAAGATGGCGCGAGTTGGCGTATACGAAGCTAAAGTCGATATGGCGGAAACCCAAAACAAATTACTTGAATTTATCCAATTACGTCATCAGACAGTAACGCAATTTTCTGAAATCGCCAGCAAGGAACAAACTATTATTTAGCATTTAAACGTCGACATGCTTAAAAAGGATCTGGATGAAAATTTCAAGAACCTGATTCGATCGTTCTCTCAAGCAGACCGGCAGAAGCTGGATAATTTTTTCAAGGATTAACTTTTTTTGTCAAAAACTTTTTTGCTAACGGCGGGTACATCATCAGAATTAAACCAATGGCAATCGGAATGTTGGTGGTGCCGACCGAAACCGCACTGTTAAAGGCATTGACTTGGGCCGGGAAAGCAAAACCGATGCCGACACCCACCGCCATCGCCGTAAAAATCCACAGCGTCAGATAGCGGTCGAGAAAGGACAGGTGTGGTGTTGAGCAGGTTGATTGGTTCATAAGTGTCTCCTGTTAAAAATTGCCCGCCGCCATTGCCAGCAATCGTTCTACTCCAACCGGCTCCTCCTTAAGCTTTGGTACCACCGCATAACGTTGGGCATGGGTAGTGGCGACGGTATATATCTCGCGCAGTTCGTTGCCAGCTCGCAGCCGCAGTAAGGGTGCTTGCATCACCACAAACTTCTTGCCGGCTTCGCGGATAATCCGGGAAAACGCCTGGAATACGGCGATTTCCTCGGTACAGGGCGAGGGCAGGTCTTCTTCTAGCAGCGCACGGCCTTGTGCATCGAGCTTTGCGCCTTTGGTCTTCAAAACATGTTCACGGTAATGCTCGATTTTGGTAACTGGATCGATGCGGCTTACGGTCAGGTTATCGAGGGCGCCATTCAGCGTTTCAGTCAGGTGTGCAGCCGGGTCCGAGGTAGTGAGATGCACTGGCAGTCCGCGATGCCCCAGCTCGACAGCGACTGCTGCCGCCAGCGTGGTTTTACCTACACCGCCTTTGCCCATTAGCATCACCAGGCCATAGCATGAGCTCATCACAGGGCAGGGCTTTCAAGGCTTCTGGGATCGCATTCAGTGCTGTTCGCTCACGTTCATGAATAGCAGCGGCCAATGGGTCATTGCCGGTTTCAGTGCGCGGCAGGATACCGTTGATGACCAGATACTGATGCTGAAAGCCAACCGCAGCCAGCTCTTCATGCGTGCGGGCGACTTCGCGCAAGGTGGCTTGCTGGGCACGGGCCACTAGAACCAGCCGGGTACTGGTCTTATTAGCCAGCGCATCGACTGCCGCTTTGTATTGCTCGCGCTGCTTTTCCAGGCCAGCCAACGGGCCGAGACAGGACGCATCGCCTTTGCCTTCTTCAAGAAAGCCGCTCCAGGCGCCGGACAGTTGTTCTTCGATGCCTTTTACTACAGTTTCCGGCAACACCCCGCGCACCTGGTCGACGATAAGGTCGCAGTAGGCCTGAGCGGCGGCTTGCGAATCGATCTCCAGCGTTGCCAAGCCCGGCACGGACGGAATGGCGGTGATATGATTGCCGATACTAATGCCGAATGGGCAGATTGGCGCGATAGCGCTGGCAGCGGCCTTCCTGGGTAACATTGAGCAAACCGGCCTGAGTCAGTGCTTTAAGATGAAATGAAAGGTTGGTGGCCGGCAAAGCCAGCAGCGCTGCAATTTCACCGGCAACCAGGCCGTTGGGTGCATTTTTAACTAGCAGCCGGAACACATCCAGCCTTACGCCGGAAGCCAGCGATTCAAATATTGTTGTTGCAAGTTTTTTATCCATGATTCAATTATTCAATAATTATTGAAACATAAAAATAATTACGAGAGAGGTTATTTGGAACATTGCCGTAACGATGCGTTACGATTGGATGGCTACTGACGAATTCAGCCTGTGCATACCATTTACATTGAAGAGGTTCTGAAAAGTTCTGAATTTTTCCTATAGGAAACTGGGTGCTTTTAGTTGAAAATATACCATATTGTAGTATTTTTTATCACAAACGGTAATATTCATGGACATTCCTCCCTTTACCAGGCGCCCTTGGTTGACAGCTTTGCCACTTTCTCTGTTAACAGTACCGGCGCTGGCGGCAGATGCTTCTTCAACGCTTGCCACCAAGCCCACGGCACTGTTCAATAGCGGGTTTATGACGCCAGAGCAGCCCACAACTGCAACATCTGAAAAATTGGCTGAGAACGCAGCACCAGCAAAAACGGGCGGGAAAGCGCCCAAGGCAACTAAGAATGAGAAAACTCAACCTGTTGTCGATGCGCATCCAGTCGATGTTTTCGAGCTACCCGATATAGAGGTTGTCGGAAATACACCGTTAGGCGCTACCGGCCTTGAACTTAAAAAAATTCCCGGTAATGTGCAGACTGCCGAGGATGAGGAGATTCACCGTCATGAAGCTTTCGGCCTGACCGATTTTATGAATCGCCGCCTGGAGAGCGTTAATATCAACGACACCCAGAATAACCCCTACCAGCCGGATATTACTTATCGCGGCTTTAACGCGTCCCCTCTTTTAGGCACCCCGATCGGTATATCGGTTTACCAAGACGGTGTTCGTGTCAATGAACCGTTCGGCGATACCGTCAACTGGGATTTGATTCCTCAAATCGCAATTTCCAGCATGGAGTTGGTGCCGGGATCAAACCCCTTATTCGGCTTGAATACACTGGGTGGGGCGCTTTCGGTCAGGACTAAAAGCGGGTTCAGTCACCCCGGATTTAACGCCCAAGCCAATGGCGGTTCCTATGGCCGACAGGCGTATCAGGCCGAATACGGCGGCTCAAAGGGTAATTTTGACTGGTACTTAGCCGGCAACATTTTCCGTGACAATGGTTGGCGTCCATTTTCCCCAACCAGCGTCAATCAAGGGTTCGGAAAGATCGGCTGGGAGAATGACAGGACCGACCTGGACTTATCATTTACTTTTGCAGACAACAATTTGCAAGGCGTCGGCCCTACGCCGCAGGAAATGCTACAGGAGAGCTGGACATTGATCTACACGGCCCCTGATGTCAGTAAAAATACGCTGTATTTTGTCAACCTCAAGGGTAGCCATCGCATCACCGATAAATTGCAATTGACCGGCAATAGCTATAACCGCAACAACAGCAATAGCAGTCTTAACAGCAACACTAACGAGAATTGCGATACCTTGCTGAGCGGCACTGAATGCCTGGACAGTAATGGCGAAACGCTAATCCCGGGCTCTTTTGCAGCGACACGGACGCTACAAAACGGAACCGGTGTCAATTTACAGCTGACTTCCGATTACAAAATCATTAGCCATGAAAATCAGCTGGTCGCCGGTGGAGGTTACAATTACGGCAATACCAATTTCAAAATTGCTTCGCAGGACGCGGTTTTTACGCCGGCACGGGATGAAATTGCCATCAATCCCCTGACCACCAATACCAGTATTAATGGTCAGAATACCTATTCCAATGCATTTGCAACCAATAACTTCTCCGTATTCGACTGGATGCACATCAACGCTTCGATGAACTGGATACAAGCGCAGGTAGAAAATACGGATCAAATGGGAACAGCGCTAAACGGCAAATATGTTTATGCGCGCGTCAATCCATCCGCAGGCTTTACCATCAATCCGCTTGATGCCTTCTCGCTGGATACTCCGCTTAAGGATTTTACAGCCTACTTCAACTACAACGAAGGGTTCCGGGCGCCGACTGCGGTAGAGCTGAGTTGCGCCGATCCCGATGCGCCCTGTACCTTGCCTAATAGTTTTGTATCCGATCCACCCTTGCAGGCCGTGGTTTCTAAAACTTTCGAGGTGGGCGCCCGTGGCAACTTCAGTCAGGCGCTCAAATGGAACTTCGCACTGTACCAAACACGAAATACCAACGACATTCTGTTCCTGAACAGTCCAGGCAGCGTTATCAACGGTTATTTTCAAAATGTCGGCGCAACGCAGCGCCAAGGCGCGGAGCTGGGTTTAAGCGGGCTGGTGCTGGATAGCTTGAACTGGTACTTAAGCTACGGTTTTGTCGATGCGACCTATCAAACGACCGCGGTACTTAGTAATTCACTGGGTTCAGAAACGGTTACACCCGGGAGTAGAATACCCAGTATTCCGCAAAATACCCTCAAGTTTGGAGCCGAATACGAAATATTTCACAACCTGTATTTTGGCGGCGACTTGCAATATGTTTCCAGCCAGTATGCTCGCGGTGACGATCAGAAT
>JBBQCU010000063.1:0-11409 GCA_038319065.1 Methylococcales bacterium | reverse complement strand
TCCTTGCGGGAGAGGTCGGGGGTGAAGGGAATCAAAAAGGAAATTGGAATACGGGGAGATTTATAGTGGCAATGCAAAAATCAAAAACACCATGAGCCTGGCGGTTATCTTCAGCCGAGGCCGATCAGGTATAGAAGCACCATTGGTAACGGTTGAAGTTCATATTTCTAATGGCTTGCCTGCACTCAATATTGTCGGCTTGCCGGAAACCGCCGTTAAAGAAAGCAAAGACCGTGTTCGAGGCGCGCTATTAAATTCCCGTTTTGAATTTCCCGCACAACGCATCACCGTCAATCTAGCTCCTGCCGACTTACCCAAAGAAGGCGGCCGTTTTGATTTAGCCATTGCTTTGGGTATTTTAGCGGCATCCGGACAAATCCCGACTGCTAACCTTAAGCACTACGAATGTATTGGCGAACTGTCCCTGGGTGGAGAATTGCGGCCCATCAATGGTGTGCTTCCTATCGCCATACAGGCCAGAAACCAGCAAAGGAAACTGATACTACCCAGAGAAAACACCGCCGAAGCCGCCCTGGTTAAGGGTATCGAAATTATTCCAGCCGTGCATCTACTCGAAGTCTGCGCTCATCTGAGTGGACAGACGCAAATACAAGCCGAATTTCAACAAACAGAACCACCCGTGCCAACGGATGAGCTGGATTTTGCTGATGTACATGGTCAATATCATGTTAAAAGGGCTTTTGAAATCGCCGCAGCGGGTGCGCATAACCTGATCATGTTAGGTCCTCCCGGCACCGGAAAATCCATGATTGCCTCACGGTTGCCCACTATTTTACCATTGTTAACCGAACAACAGGCACAGGAAACGGCTGCAATCGCATCAATCAGCGATCAAGGACTGGATGTGGCCAACTGGCTAAAACCCCCTTATCGCGCGCCGCATCACACCGCTTCGGCAGCGGCCCTGGTCGGTGGCGGCAGCAATCCCAGACCGGGCGAAATATCGCTCGCGCATAACGGCACATTGTTTCTCGATGAACTGCCCGAGTTTGACCGCAAAGTATTGGAAGTCTTACGCGAGCCCCTGGAGACGGGGCACATCACTATTTCACGCGCAGCCCGGCAAGTCGATTTTCCGGCACGATTTCAACTCATCGCCGCCATGAACCCCTGCCCTTGCGGCTATCTGGGTGACGCCTCAGGCCGCTGTCATTGCTCATCGGAGCAAGTCATGCGTTATCGGGCAAGAGTGTCGGGGCCTTTGCTGGATCGCGTCGATATGCATCTGGAAGTGCCCAGAATATCGCATGAAGTTTTACGCAAAGGTTCTCCGGAAGGCGAGGAAAGCAGTGCAATAATCAGAATGCGTGTTATCACCGCACGCAATATCGCTTTAGCGCGAAGCGGTAAAGCCAATTCGGCATTAACTGCAAAGGAAGTCAAAAAGCTCTGCGTCTTATCCGAACAAAGCCACCAGCTTTTGGAACAAGCCATGGACAAATTCGGTTTGTCACACCGGGCATATCATCGAATTTTAAAACTGGCGCTGACTATTGCCGATTTGGCACAGTCAGAGCAGATAGAAACCAGGCATTTGAGTGAAGCGATTAGTTATCGCAAGCTGGATCGGAGTAAGTAGGGCACCACATTCCGGATGAATCAAACTCCAAAAAGATACGCGATGCGTATCTTAAATTGTAAAGTACAAAATGGTACGCAGTGGAAATTCCATCCGGCTTTTTTGCCCACCATTTGTTGAGGTTGATTTTAATTACGGAGATTAATATGAACGACACCACTGAATATCCTTCTAATGAACAAATCTGCTGCACCCGGCGTACGGTATTAAAAACGGCCTTTGGAGTAACAATAGCGGGGATCGCAGGCTTTGTGGGGGTAGGAACACCGGGCATTTCTTATGCAGCAGCCTTAACCAAGGAAAAACGCGATAAACTGACACCGGATCAGGTCATTAGCAGGCTTAAAGGAAGGGAATATTCGTTTTCGTACAGGAAAAATGCAAAAGCATAACTATCTGGCACAAAAAAAAGCCAACGTGGCCGGACAGTATCCTTCAGCTGTTATCCTGAGCTGCATTGATTCCCGCGCGCCTGCCGAAATTATTCTGGATGTGGGTATTGGTGAAACGTTCAATGCGAGAATTGCCGGAAATATCGCAAATAATGATTTAATCGGAAGCCTGGAATATGCTTGTGCGGCTGTTGGTGCAAAGGTTGTTATTGTGATGGGGCATACAGCATGCGGAGCGATTAAAGGCGCTATCGATAATGTTGAGCTTGGAAGCCTTACAGGGCTTTTGGATAAAATCAAGCCTGCCATTTGCGCGACAACCTATTCTGGTGAAAGAAGCAGTAAAAATGAAGGCTTCGTTGATGCCGTAGCCAAAACAAACGTCCAGCAGACCATTAATGAAATACGTAGAGGGAGTGAGATATTAAGTTCTCTGGAAAAAAAGGGAAACCTAAAAATAGTTGGCGCAATGTATCACTTGAAAGGTGGCAAAGTCGATTTTGAGGATGCCGCCATTTGAACATCATCAATCGGGTGTGATTAAAAGCCAAGCAGGGTGCGCATCGCGTACCTTTTGGGGATTGTGTTATCCGAAATCCTTGAAAAGGCTACGCTATGCGTACCCTACCTGTTTATTTAATTTTAACCATCTCTTTGCCATCGGTAGAGAAGCGGCAAATACCTGGAGCAAAATTCTCGCAATCCTTTGATTGCTCAACTTTCGCGCCATTTGAGGTAAGATGAATTTTCAGCTCGCAAAAAGTAGCTTCGCCTCCGGAATGTTTTTTCATAACTAATTCATTTGCAGCCTCACTCTTGGCTTCGCCTGAAACTTCACCAAAACAGGATTTGCTGCCTGCTTCATTGGCATTAGGTTCAAAATCGACGTCTGCGTTTAACTTAATGTCTCCATTGATTTTTGTGATTTTTAAGTGTTGGACATGGTTCCCATCGCGTAACACATAGTGATCAGTTTCAGCGTAGGCGCTGCCGGAAACCAGCATTGCAGCAATCAGAAACAAATTTTTTTTCATGATGTTACTCCTTATTATTTTAATGGCTTTTGTTAATCAACATGATTCCGGATCATTTTACCTTATTGCAAGCTGTTACTAAAAGGCTATAACAACATCAAATTCCGTAAAACCTGTAAAATGTGCATTCTTAACATAAACCATAGACCTGATTGCATTCTTATTGAAGTGTCGACTTATCTATTTTAATGGCCAAACTAAACCCCCAACAACAAGCCGCAGTTAAAGCGATTGACCATCCCTTATTAGTCCTTGCCGGAGCAGGTAGCGGAAAAACAAGGGTGATTACGGAAAAAATTGCATATCTGGTTAAGCAAGGACTACCTGCGCGGCATATTGCGGCGGTGACCTTTACCAACAAAGCGGCCCGGGAAATGAAAAGCCGGGTTTCCAAGCTGCTTGATGATACGCAGATTCGGGGGTTGCGTGTGTCCACCTTCCATTCCTTGGGGCTGGATATATTGCGTAAAGAACACAAATTACTGGCTTATAAGGCAGCGATTACGCTGTTTGATGAACAAGATAAACACACCCTATTGAAGAACCTGATCAATCATGGCACAAAAGACTGTGATATCGATAATGTTGATCGCTATGCCCAGCAAATCGGGCAGTGGAAAAATGCCTTTGTCACTCCGGAACAAGCGCTAACTTCCGCGACCTCCGAACAACATCCTGCGGCCGGTCTTTACGATGACTATACCCGCAGTTTAAAGGCTTATAATGCCGTCGATTTTGATGACCTGATTCTGCTGCCGGTGCTGCTTTTTCAGCAAAATCCCGCTGTTTTGGAAAAATGGCAAAACAAAATCCGTTATTTGCTGGTGGATGAGTACCAGGATACCAATATTACCCAATACCAGTTGGTCAGATTAATCGCCGGGTCATTGGGGCGATTTACCGTCGTGGGTGATGATGATCAGTCCATTTATGCATGGCGCGGCGCGCAACCCGAAAATCTGGCGCAATTGCAAAAAGATTATGCCCGGCTGCAAGTGATTAAGCTGGAGCAGAATTACCGCTCGACCGGGCGTATCCTCAAGGTGGCAAACCATCTTATCGCCAATAATCCCCATGCCTTTGAAAAACGGCTCTGGAGCGAATTAGGATACGGCGATCCACTGCGGGTTTTAAGCCATAAAAACGACCAGGTTGAAGCCCAACAGATCGTCTCGGAAATCGTTCATCATAAATTCAAAACCGGCAGCCGTTATCAGGATTATGCGATTTTATACCGCGGCAATCACCAATCCAGATTGTTTGAGCAAAGTCTGAGGGAAAATAACATCCCTTATTTCATCAGCGGCAGCACATCGTTTTTTGCCTATTCGGAGATCAAGGACATCCTCGGCTATCTGCGTTTGTTTGTTAACCAGGATGACGATGCCGCCTATTTACGTATCATCAATACCCCGAGGCGCGAAATTGGGCCGACCACGTTGGAAAAACTGGGCACTTATGCGAATGACCGGCATATCAGTTTATTTGCTGCCAGTACCGAACTGGGGTTAAGCCAAAAACTATCCGAGAAATCCATCCATCGATTACGGAAATTCCATGATTGGGTTATCGATACCGCCGGCCGTATTGAGCGCGGCGACACGTTTGCCGTCATCGAACAAGTTATCAATCAAATCGGTTATGAACAGTTTTTAAAGGAAGACAGTAAAACCAAAGAATCCGCCGACCGGAAATTAAAGAATGTCTATGATCTGGTTGAATGGCTTAAACGCATTGCCGACAAGGAAGCAGACAGTCAAAAACCCTTGGCTGAAATCGTCGCCAAAATCATACTGATGGATATTATGGAACGAAGCCAGGAAGCAGAAGCCAGCGACCAGGTCAGTTTGATGACCTTGCACGCCGCCAAGGGGCTGGAATTCCCGCACGTTTTCCTGATCGGCCTGGAAGAAAACATTCTGCCTCATCAAAGCAGCATTGACAGCGATAATATAGAAGAAGAGCGCCGCCTAGCTTATGTGGGCATTACTCGCGCCCAGCGCACCTGCACCTTTAGTTACTGCACGCATCGTAAACGTTATGGTGAAATCAGTGAATGTGAACCCAGCCGGTTTTTAAATGAATTACCGGCCGATGATCTGGAATGGGTCAACAAAAAACAGCTAACTCCGGAAGTTATCAAGGAGCGCGGCAAAGCCAATCTGGCAAACCTGAAAACAATGTTATCGTAATCGCCTTGCTGATCGGTTATAATCAGAAGCTAACGCGCCCGTAGCTCAGCTGGATAGAGCGCAGCCCTCCGGAGGCTGAGGTCAGAGGTTCGAATCCCCTCGGGCGCGCCAATACTGCCCCAAGACCCTTCAGCAAACTCCCGCCAAAACGCACTACCCGTTATTGATTTCTCACTAAATTTTAGCTATTTGCAAAAAGAATGTATGTGGTTCGACAGGCTCACCACGAACGGAAAAAAGTGAATATATTCAACACAACCACCGTTCGCCTTGAGCTTGTCGAAGGGCAGTCGCCTTGAGTTTTGCAAGTATTTCTTATGCCCAAAATTATTACCGTTACCGCCAATACGGCAATTGATCTTTATATTGAAGTCGAGGACCTAATGGCTAGTGATAACATCCTGGCAAAATGCAGTATCGATTTTGCTAGCGGAAAAGGTATCAATGTCGCCAAGGCTATCGAATCTATGGATCAACCGGCCACTTGTTTGGGCTTTTCCGGGGATCAATCAATAGCTGCGTTCAACGCACTAAATACCGGCTTTCTGAAAGTCAATTTGACAGCGGTAGCCGGCAAAACGAGGACCAACATTACCTTGTTTGCTTCGGATGACCATAAAGAAACCCATATCCGGACAACTGGTTTTACCGTAACAGCTGATGATTGTCAGAAACTGATCGAGAAAATCGATGCTTGTGCCGAACCGGGCGATATTGTAGTTCTTTCCGGCAGCCTTCCGCCTGGTGCTCCCGATAATTTGTATAAAACTCTCATTGAGCTGTGTCACAACAAAGCCGTCATTCCTTTTTTGGACACCAGCGGAACCGGCTTAATGTCAGGCATAAAAGCCAAACCCTATTTAATCAAACCCAATCAACAAGAGCTCGAAGACATAATCGGTAAGACTTTGACGGATGAACAAAGCATCGTCGATGCCGCCCGCGCCATTATCGATCAAGGCGACCAATGGGTTTATATTTCCCGAGGCGATAAAGGCGCGATAGCCGTCAGTGAAAAGCTTGCTTTGGCAGCTTACGTGAACCATGAGCTGGGAAAAGTGGTGAGCAAAATCGGTTGTGGCGATGCGATGGTGGCTGGCTTGGCTATCGCTACGCTTGGAGGTTTAGACCTGAACGGCACACTAAAATCAGGCATTGCTTGCGGAACAGCTAACTTGTTTTCAAGAGAACCGGGAAGGTTTGATAAAAATAGGCTGTCAGAAATTGCTGATCGTGTGGAAATCAGAAAGCCATGAGCTAAAAATGTGGCTCAAAATTTTGTCGGCATAACTTAAAATCACCATATAGCTCGTTAGCGTCTATAATCAACAACTTAAAAAAGTCACAGATCGATCCTCTCATCTCTCCGGAACACATACATAAATGGCACATTCAAACAGACTCCGAGTCCACTGGGCGCTAGTGATTGTTGAAGTTATTTTATTCGTCGCTGCTGTTGTTAGCGCATACCTAAGCGAAGTGAGCAATTGGACTTGGTTTGTTGGCGTATCCGTCATAGTCACAATCGCGTTTGCCATTGTCAAAGTGTTTGAGGCCGTTCCAATGGCGAAAGAACTTTTAGCCCATGACGACATGGCCTCAAGGATGGCCCTTTCAGTGGAGAGATATGGAGTACGCGAGTACTTCAACATGCAAAGCGCCGAGGATCAGGCACTGCGCAATAAAGCGACACAACAACGACACAACAACAAATCGCGAGTGCACGAAGCCTTTGGCTGTGCGGAAATTCGGGGGCATCTTTCTTAGATCCTGCCATCTATCGTCACTGGCAGTTTGTCGAACAGCGGCTGCGTGACAGGGTTGAATTTCGCGTCGTTCTACTGGACCCTTACTCAAAGGACACGCGGGACGGGGTTTGTAACCCCGTCCCAAACGTTTTGATGTTAACGTTTTAATGCTGCTGCTACCTTGAACTATGTTAGAAACCTTGCAGACTGGGTAACATACCCCCCGTCCGGCTTTGTGCTTGAAAGCCCTACCATCCATGGCCTCTGGATTCCGCCAATCCCTGCCGCAATGACGTTGCTATCCTTAAGTTGGCGCCTGTGGACAACATACCCCGTCCTGCTAAGAGAAATTTAGCGACACGGTAAAAAGGTTACTTCTTTCAATTTCAATGCAAAATTGAGTTTGGCAGCTTCACAAAGCATTTGCATATGACTGCAATTAATGTTAAAAACTAAAAGTAGTAGTCGATAAAGGCTGCTCACAAAATTTATAACATGCAACCCCCCGTTGATCAAGGACTATAGACGCTTGAGGCAACTGACAGCGTTCACGAAACTGCTTTTCCGTGGAGCATCGAGCCCCACGCTTTCATGGACTCAAAGGCAAGCATGTTACTACTATCTCTTCCAGCCAAGTTAACATAATAAGGGTTGAAACATGAAGATAACATCGAAATCCACTTTATTCTGGGGCGCTTTCATTGTGGTGTTCTGCTCAAGTGCAAACGCCAGTCTCATCACCGAGTCTGTATTGACTGCCTTGAATCAGGAATCCCACAGCACCGAACAGGTAGGGGATACCGGTCCTCCGCAAGGGACACCGCAGGTAGGTGAGGTATATACACAGGTTATATCCTATGACCCAATCGTAAATACTGGCGATACCTTTACGGATTTTACTTACGATCCAAGCCTTTCTTATTTGGCTCTGGTCGCACACGATCAATATTTCGAACCTTTTCCTTACTATTCTGAACAGCAAATCGAATGGGAGGGTTATCCACAGTTTTTCAGTGATCCATACTGGAAACTAATTGTCAGGTCGTTTGTTCAATCCAATGTAGATTTGAATCACGAAAGCTGGACTTATTCCATAACTGATATCGTCGCACCGGTTCCCATACCCGCATCCGTCTGGCTGTTCGGTTCGGCTTTGGCTGGATTGGTTGGATTTATCCACCGAAAACAGACCTTACCAATATAAGATTGAAAAAATAAAATCTTCGCGCGCGACGGGGTTTGTAACCCCGTCCCAAACTTTTTGACGCTGCCGGTACCTTTGAACTATGCGAGAAACCTTGCATAGATGACTTTATGTGTGTAGCGCACCTTGCATAACGTAAGGCTTTAAATCTTCCTGCATTAAACAGCATGGAATCCATGCTATCATTTTAATTTGATCAAATTGTTCAAAGAACGAGCCAGTAAAGACATATTTAATGGCGTCAATTCGAAAGCCGCCTGGAAAATTTGCCTTCAAAAACTTTGGCAAGTTGGCAACAAAACTGGATCAACTTGAATCTGTTCAATCAGTGGAAATCTGTTTGAAAGCCGCTCTGGGGATAGAAAATCCAAGTGCAGTATTCGCATCAATGAACACCCAAGTATCGCACTAGGCTTTGCCAAGTTATTCGGCGTGTCAGCGGTTTTTGGATCAATTTACAAATCCGGTGGGATCTTTTCAAAGCGCAAGCTGCTGAAAAAAATGAGCTGGTTTCAATTCATTGTTAGTTTAAAAGAGATTATAAAATACCCGTGACAACTTTATTCCCCCTTCCTGAAAATCATCCGCAACGCTTTGTACTTCACAACGAAGTACATGCCCGAGCGCCGTTGATTCTCAATTTGCCTGTTAGAGCCAGTCATCTTGCGTTATTACTTTCTAGTGAAGAAAAAATGCAGGAACGTAAGCACCTGATAACCCTTTGTGAACGGTTTGGTGTCGCCCCGCCTGAAAAAGATGCGGATCACTTTAGTGCTACCTTTAATTCCTTTCAGATACGTTGGGAACAACACGGCGAGTTTAGTACTTACAGCTTTTATGTACACGATACGCCTAAAGGTCCTTTTGCGGATCCAGCCCTTAAAAAAGTGCCGGTGGATTGGTTGTCACAATTAACCGGGCAAGTCATTGTTGCGGCTCACACAACCATTGTTTCCGCTGCCGATATAAATTATGAGGAGAATGTCGATTTAGCGCCTCTCTCAGCTTACTTTGCAGACAATCCGATCATCGGTTCTAAAGTAACCGGCGGCGCAGCCTCGGTATTCACGGATTTTCGCATTCACGTCGATGGTTTCAGCCGTTTTTTGATTATTAACCATGGCTTGAGAACAGAGCAGGCAGGACGCTTATTGCAACGGTTATTTGAAATCGAAGTATACCGGGTTATGGCGTTACTGGCTTTTCCAATTGCGCGCAAGCTCTACCCGGCCTTAAAAATGTGTGACCGGCAACTCTATACCATCACCAACGCAATGACGCTGCCTGACAATAATGATGGCGAATTATTGGACGAGTTGACTACACTGGCAGCCGAAGTTGAAAATCATATCTCCAGCAATCACTTTCGCTTTGCGGCAGCTACAGCCTATCATCAATTGGTGGAACAACGCATAACCGATTTGCGTGAAGTTCGAATTCAAGGCATTCAGACCTTAGGGGAATTTATCAAACGGCGGATGGAACCGGCGATCAATACCTGCGAATCCATCTCGCATCGGTTTACCCTTCTTTCCGAGCGAGTCAGTAACGCCAGTCAGTTATTACGCACGCGTGTCGACATCATTATTGAGCGGCAAAATCAGGGCTTGCTGACGTCAATGGCCTTACGCGCAAAAATGCAACTGCGGATGCAACAAATGGTTGAAGGCATCTCGATGGTCGCTATTACCTATTATGCGGCCAGTCTTACCGGTAAAATAGCCGAAGCGCTTCATAGTATTGGCTGGAAAGTCAATCCGGTACTCATTGAAGCTATTTCCATACCCTTTATTTTGTTAATTATCGCTATCAGCATTAAACGGATTCATAAAATCATTGCCAATACCACCGAATAATTTGATAGCCAGTCAAGCAGATTACCTTTTGCTTCCCAGCCGGGGTATATGCCCTGCAAGCCCCATGGCATGGCGCGTAAGCAGGGATTTTGCAGCCGGAATGTGGTCAAGTAAAGTCAAACCAAGGTTTCTGGCCGCAGCCAGTGCCAGCCATTCATTGGAAAAAATCTTTACCACTGCGTCTGTAAAACCAATTGTCCGGTCATGATCTTTCTTCCTGGACACGGCATACTCCTTTAAAAAACCGGCGGCCCCTATATCTTTGTTCTGTTCATGCTGCTTGATGAGCATTTCAGCCAAGGTTACAACATCCCGTAACCCCAGGTTAAAGCCCTGACCGGCAACAGGATGCAATTGATGAACCGCATTGCCTATAATCACCGCTCGACCTGCAACCATTTTTTCTGCGCGTATCAGCGACAAGGGGAAAGCTCGCCTGGGCGCGGTTAAGCCAAGCTCACCCAGCTTATAACCAAAACATTGTTGCAATTCGGCCAGAAAATCCGCCTCACTGCCTAACATCAGTGCGTTTGCGTCTTCACTTGTGCGTGTCCAGACGACTGCACACTGGTTTTTCGCTACAGGTAATAACGCCAGCGGCCCCGAAGCAGTGAAACGCTCGAAAGCGGTATTTTTATTGGGGAGTGTTGATTTTACAGTGGTGACTAGCGCTGTTTGGCCATACTCTGTCATGTGCTGAGGTATGTCCAGCAATTTGCGCACTGATGACAATCCGCCGTCTGCGCCAACCAGCAATTTAGCCGATATGTTTAATGACTCAATTCCCTGTTTTAAATTGACGCAGACTTCATTATCGCCGGACATCAAACCGGCAACGCGGGCAGGAGAAATCAGTTCCATGCCGGTTTCAGTAACCAAATTGGCAACATGTGCTTCAATGTCTCGCGCAGTGATGACATAACCCAAGGCATCGACGTGTTCTTTTTGTGCCGATAAGCGGGTTTTACCAAAATGGCCGCGATCAGAAACATGAATCTGTTTTATCGCGGTGGCGGCGTGGCTGATGCCTTGCCAGATACCCAGCGCCTCCAGCATCATTACGGTACCAGCCGCTAAAGCCAGGGCCCTGTCACCTGCTTGTGAGGCATACAACTGTTCGCGAGTATTGGCTTCAACGATCGCAATCTGCAATCCGGTATCTTTTAGAGCCAATGCCAGGCAGTTACCCGCCAAGCCGCCACCGGCAATTACCAAGTCATAATCCTGTTGCATCAGGCCACCTGCATTAATGCTTCAATTTCTGTTATGGTTTTAGGTACATCACCGGTTAATATTTCATGACCTTGAGCGGTGACCAATACATCATCCTCTATGCGTATGCCTATACCTCGCCATTTCTCATCTACCGTTTTACAATCCGCA
>JBBQCU010000062.1:0-11459 GCA_038319065.1 Methylococcales bacterium | reverse complement strand
CCAACAGCCCAACCAATGATATCGGCACGCAATATTACGCGACGCAACTTGGCATCTACGATGAAATGTATGCCACCGAAAATAAAGTGTTGCCTTATTGGGAGCGCTTTATGGCTGCGCTTGACAGCATGGGTAGCGATCAGCTTGAGCTACGCCGCAGGGAAGCTCAACGTTTGCTGCGTGAAAACGGCGTTACCTACAATGTCTATGGCGACTCACAAAATCTGACCCGGCCCTGGCGGCTTGATCCTGTCCCATTATTGATTAGCAGCGAAGAGTGGTCGGTAATCGAAGCGGGCCTTAAGCAACGTGCTGAACTCCTCGACATGATACTTAAAGATATCTATGGCAAACAAAATCTGTTAAAAAAAGGCTTGCTGCCGGCTGAACTGATTTATGACCATGAAGGCTTTTTGCGCCCTTGCGTCGATACATTACCAAACCAAAAGCGGCATCTGACGATTTATTCAGCAAACCTTGCCCGCGGCCCCAACGGGCGTATGTGGGTATTGGATGATCGTACCCAGGCGCCTTCCGGTTCGGGGTATGCATTGGAAAACCGAACGGTGATGACACGGGTTTTACCTGATATTTTTCGTGAGACGCGTGTGCATCGCTTATCCGGATTTTTCAAGGCACTTCAAAAGGGACTTGCCGATATTGCCTCGCATAACAAAGAAGATCCCCGGATAGTCATACTCACGCCAGGCCCGCTCAATGAAACCTATTTTGAACACGCTTATCTAGCGGCTTATCTCGGCTTTACCTTGGTTCAAGGCGGGGATCTGACAGTTCGTGACGGTCATGTTTGGCTTAAATCATTAGAAGGCCTGCAAGCTGTTGACGTTATTTTACGCCGCGTTGATGACTCTTTTTGCGATCCTCTTGAGTTGCGCAGTACTTCACAATTAGGTGTGGCAGGACTGTTGGAAGTTGTCCGGCGCGGCAATGTCGCGATTGCCAATCCTTTGGGCAGCAGTATCCTGGAAAATCCTGGTTTGCTGGCATTTCTACCGCGATTATCCCGTTATTTTTTAAATCAGGAACTTAAACTGTCCTCTGTTGCAACGTGGTGGTGCGGACAGCGTCGAGAGCGCGATTTTGTCTTGCAAAATCTTGATAGCCTGGTCATTAAACACATCAATCGGAGTCTGGGTAATCATGCCGTATTTGGCGGTGTGTTAAGCAGTCAAGAAAAAGAACTGCTTCGCAACAGAATTTTAGCTAAGCCGCATTTATTTATTGGTCAGGAACAAGTCAGTTTCTCCACATTGCCTGCGTTTATCGACCATCATATCGAACCGCGTAATGCCGTTTTGCGCAACTTTGTTGTCGCCACTGGGGATAATTATGTGGTGATGCCGGGCGGGCTTACCCGTGTTGCCCGCCAAAAAGATAATTTTGTCGTTTCAAATCAGGCCGGCGGAATTAGCAAGGACACTTGGGTATTAGCCTCTGAACCGGATAAGCCAGTCAGTTTATGGACTCAACCCAGGCGTAATCAACTGATTGATGCTGTCACCGAACCGCTGACCAGCCGCGCTGCTGACAATCTGTTTTGGGTTGGCCGGCATCTTGAACGCACAGAAGCGGTAACACGCCTGTTGCGAACCGTATTATTAAAATTGAGAGAAACACTTGAAATCAAAGACCCTATTGACAATGACTGTCTTAAGGTATTGCTGCGGACCTTGACTCAGGTCACAGGGACTTATCCGGGTTTTGTAAAATGCGATGCGCAACTCCTGAAAACGCCTGAAACCGAGTTACTTTCCTTGGCTAAAGATAGTCTTCGCAAAGGCTCGCTGACGGCGAATATTCATGCCTTTTTTCAAGCGGCATTTAGTATTCGCGACTTTTGGTCGCAAGACACCTGGCGCAGTATCGATAATATTCAACGCCGATGGCAACAAAAGGTCATCAATAATGAAATCAATGTCGAACAATTACAAAGTAACCTGGATGATTTAATTACCGGCATTGTCGCATTTACCGGTTTGACCAGTGAAAGTATGACACGTGAAGCAGCTTGGCTGATGCTGGACAGCGGACGCAGACTGGAACGAGCACTGACCCTTATCGCTTTACTACGCTCAACATTGGCGCTACGGTACGAGGACGCTTTACAAAATCAGGTGCTTGAAGCAGTCCTGGTATCAACTGACAGTTTAACTATTTATCAGCGCCGCTACCGTTCATTTATCCAGTTACCGCTGGTGCTGGAATTATTGTTACTGGATGAAACCCATCCCCGCTCGGTTACTTACCAACTGCAACAGTTATCAATCCATCTGGACGCATTGCCGCGAGGAAAAGGTAAAAGCCATCTCAATGAAGAAAAGCGTTTAATTTTAAAAGCTTATACTGACCTGCGCCTATGCAATGTGCTTGAATTAACCCAGGTTAGTGAAAATGAAGGCATTTATACTGAGTTGGAGCTAGTGCTATCAAATACGACCAATTTATTATGGCGTATTGCAGAAGTTATCGCACAAAACTATTTCAGTCACTCTCAGGCCTCGCAACTACTGATACTCAATGTCCCCGAGGATGAGCTGTGAAATTTCGCGTTACCCACACCACATTCTATCACTACAGTCAGCCCGTAGGGTTATGCCAGAATGAAGCCAGATTACAGCCGCGTATTTTCTGGCGTCAGCAGTGCCACAGCAGCCGCTTTGACATTAATCCAACACCGCTGGATTTTAGCGAACGGACTGATTATTTCGGTAATCGCGTGGCCTATTTCGCTATCCAGCAACCCCACACTCAACTGATCGTCAGCGCAATCAGCGAGGTGACAATATTTCCCAGACAAAACAATCTCGATTTGTTTAATCAGATGACATGGGAACATGTGCGGAGCTTGTTACAGGAAGCACCGGCGCAGGGACAAGCACAAACTCAGCAGGGCCAAATCCAGCTACAAAATCAGGATCAGACTCTTGAAATTCTGGATGCCCGGCAATATGTTCTTGACTCGCCTATGGTGACAATTACACCCGAACTTGCTGACTATGCGCAAAGTTCATTCACGGCCAATCGGGCTCTGGTGGATGTCGTGCATGACTTAATGCAGCGTATTTACAAAGACTTTACCTATGATCCGGCATTTACCACGATTGCTACACCCTTATCTGAAGTTCTTAGTTTTCGTCGAGGAGTCTGTCAGGATTTTGCACATCTGGCTATCGCTTGTTTGCGTGCTTATGGCATGGCCGCACGCTACATCAGCGGTTATGTTGAAACGTTGCCTGAACCCGGTAAACCGCGGTTGGTCGGTGCAGACGCTTCACATGCCTGGTTTTCAGTTTTTATTCCAGGTACCGGGTGGCTGGATTTTGACCCTACCAATAATACCGTGCCGTTAGACCAACATATTACTCTGGCGTGGGGACGAGATTATGCCGATGTCACACCGCTTAAAGGCATTGCTTTTGGCGGGGGTCAGCATACATTGTCGGTGTCGGTGGATGTTTTGAGACTGGAGTAATTGAGGTTAAAGATCCAAGGTTCAAGGTAAAAGGTAGCAGGATGGTATGGCTTTTTTTTACCTTGATCCTTTTACCTTGTACCTAAACAATTTTTTCACTTAATGGAGTTTATATGAGTACTATCCATCTTATCGGCGGCGAAAAAGGCGGTGTCGGCAAATCTGTTGTTGCCCGTCTATTGGCACAATACATGATTGATCATGAAATACCCTTTATCGGTTTTGATACAGATAGATCACATGGTTCGTTACTGCGTTTTTATACTGACTTTGCCTCACCTACGGTTATCGAAAATTACCAAAGTCTTGATGCCATTATAGAGACCGCTTCAGCACAGCCGCAACAACGTATTCTGGTTGATCTTGCGGCACAAACCCATTTCCCATTGACACTATGGATAGAAGAATCGGGGGTGTTGGAATTGGCTGAAGAGCTGGGGATTTCTATCTGCTATTGGAATGTCATGGATTCAGGTAAGGATTGTGTGGATTTGCTGAGTAAATTGCTCGATCAATTTGGTTCCCGGCTTAACTATGTTCTGGTACAGAACCAGCTTCGTGATGATAATTTTAAAATTCTGGAATTTTCGGGTGTTAAAGACCGGGCATTGGATTTGAATGCCCGTGTAATTACGTTAAAACGGCTTCATGCGCCGGTAATGAACAAAATTGATAGTAACAGCTATAGTTTTTGGGCGGCAAAAAACAAGGATGCCGATAGCCTCAATGCCCTGGGTTTACTTGAAAGGCAACGAGTTAAAATCTGGCTAAACCATGCTTATAAAGAAATTGCGTCGGTAGGAGTTTGAAGCATTTTATTGTAGCAATTACGGATTGTCTAAACAGAGTCTATCGATATGAAATTGAGGGTTAGTTGTAATCTCCGTTTCCAGATAGCAGAACCGACCGCTTTAATTTTAATGCTACGTCCTTTCCGGGGCATATAGCAATGGATCAACCGCGAGGTTTATACCATCAAACCGGCTATACCGATGATAGAAAGTACTGACAGCTTTGGCAATTCGTGTCAGCGTTTGGTTGCACCTGCCGGTGATTTTTTGATCCATACCTCGGCTGAGGTCATGGTACCTGCTAATATTGATGTTGCACCGGGGACTTATTTTGTTGAAATACAGCATCTTCCAAACGAAGTATTGCCTTATTTATTACCTAGCCGCTATTGTGAATCCGACCGGTTTGGAGATCTTGCCAGAGAAGTAACCTTTAACGTTCTGCCTGGTTACGATCAAGTTAGTAAAATTAATGAATGGGTCCGGGATTCTATACATTATTTACCGGGCTCCAGTGAATTTCCATTGTCAGCTGCTGAAGTACATCAACTTGGGCATGGCGTATGCAGAGATCTTGCCCAGGTCGCCATAGCACTCTGCCGCAGTATCAGCATTCCCGCGCGACTGGTCGTAGGTTATCTGCACAACCTGCAACCCATGGATTTGCATGCCTGGTTTGAGGCCTATATTGGCGATCAATGGTATACGTTCGACCCCACGCAAGTTTATCTTCGTGGCGGCAGAGTTATTATTGCTTTTGGACGCGATGCGGCGGATGTTTCCATATTTCACCAGTTCGGTTCTGGCTGTTTATTGAACAGCATGGACGTTCGAGTCGATTTGCTGGATAATTCACCTATTATTTATAACTTTATAACAACGGCTAAACGTTCATGACTTATTGTATTGCAGCTTCTATAAACGAAGGACTTATTCTGGTTTCTGATTCAAGAACCAATGCCGGTATCGATAATGTCAGCACGCATGGAAAAATGCACGCTTTTGATACGATAAGCGATCGTAAGATTGTTTTGCTTTGCGCCGGCAATCTCGCCACTACTCAAGCTGTTTTAGAGCAATTACACCGCGACAAAATCAAAAATACCAAAATAAATTTTAATAATGTGGAAAGCTTGTTTGAAGCAGCGGAATATTTGGGTCATGTGAGTGTTGAAAAACAGAAGCAACATGTAAGTTCTCATGGACAATCCGCCTTTAACCCCTCCGCCAGCTTTATTTTAGCGGGTCAAATCGGCGCTGATCCGCATGGGGCTTACATGGTTTACTCAGAAGGCAACAGCATAACCAGTTCAGCTAATACACCTTTTCTGCAAATTGGCGAGAGCAAGTACGGCAAACCCATTCTGGACCGGTTTCTTAAACTGGACACATCAATTGACGAGGCGGCGCGTTGCTGTCTGGTATCCATGGACTCTACCATACGCAGTAATGCCAGTGTTGGAGCGCCTGTAGAAATGCTGGTTTACCGTAAAAACAGCTTTAGCCTGGATGAATATTACTGCTTTGATGACGATGATGACTATATGCTGCGACTGAGGCGTAGCTGGGAAAACAAACTGCGTGAAGCGATTGCGGCATTACCTACGCTGGATAAAGGGTCAGTTAGGCCTATGCGCGTTGATTTGTAAGATAAACACTCATCGCCACAAAGTTTTTAGCGGCGTTTTTCCTTTATAAAATGAAGCACCATGAAGCCGATCCGGGACATGGAAATATCCCATACTAGGCAACTTAAGGCCGAGAAAAACGGTAACTAGTAAAGTCCGTTGCCCGGCCGCCGCAAACAGCTCCGGAGTTGAATCCACCTAATGTTAGATAAACATTTTGAGCAAATTGGCTGGATCGGATTCATTTTGATCGTTAGCGCTTACTTGCTCCTTACCATCAGATACCTGGATATCAGTTCAGCTGTGTATCACCTGATGAATTTGGCAGGCGCGTTATGTTTGTTGGTCAACGCGAAACATAAAGAAGCCAAGCCGCTATTTCGGCTGAACGTAGTTTGGTCTCTGGTTGCTGTGATTGGTTTGATAAAATTATATTGAGCATCAGCTCATGAAGGCGTGGATGTTTTAATAGGCGCCTAATACTGTTTAGCAAAATAAACTGCAATGTTTGAGATTTAACGATGGGCAAAGCAAGCCGGAAAAAAAAAGTTACAAAGAGGTCAAAAACAGAGCGGAGGCATTAAATTATCCGCCGCGCTTATTGAATTGTGCGAACCGTTTGAGCCTAAAAATATATCCACGAAAGAATTTTCGAACCTGATAGGGCTAGCGGCTATGGCATGGAATATTGCGGCATCACCGAAAGAAGATCGTCTGAAAAGGCTTGCTGCATTCATAGATTCGATGCCAAACATGAAAGAAGAGTTGGAAACAGAAATTGACACGGTGTTACATGATGATTCAAACGAAAGCGGCTTCGGAACTGTGACTGCCATGCTCCACTTTATAGGCGCAATGATTCAGCGTAAGGACAAGCTGTTTCCCGACGATGACAGGATTGTCGTGAACTACAAAGTCAAAGACAATCCGGAAGGTCCTCATCTTACAGTAACTTTTGCACCTATTAATCCTGATCGCAATAGCACTAATATAGCCAGTTTACACAAAGTTGAGTAAACCAACGTGAAACATATTGCGCTGGTTTTGGCTATTGTCTACACTCCTCCAGCGAACTTAACCGGATTTCCTTGGCGCATTAACTAAGATAGTATTCCGTCTCCTTGAGGGTTTACTCCACAGCCGTCCTCAAAAACCAGTTATCAGCAATCTGTCCATGTAACTCTCCCAGCTTATTTTGTAAGCCATCCAGAATAGTACGCAGTTGTTTTTGTGTTGTTTGCCGGGTATCAATAGATTGGACAAACGTTTGCAGTTCGATAAGTTTCAAAGTCAAGTCATCGTTATTAGGCAACTTGCTAATAGAATTAGATATTTCAGCTATGCAGCAACCCACGGACCGAGGCAGATTGGTATCCAGTAATAGAAAGTTAAGTACATCATCGCCTTTAACTCTGCTGCGCATTTGTTGACGGTACATCAACAAAGCATTTAGGGACTTTAATATATTCATCCATAAAATGGTTTCATATTGGCGCAGTTCATCACTTCGTGATTCCGAGAGTAGTAAGGAAGCTAAATCCAGAATTCGGCTGGTCATATCGGCCCGTTCAATGTTTCTGCCCAGGAGAATAAAGCGATAAGGGTGATTATGACTCATATACCCTGATAATAGGCCGGTAAAACGCTGGCAGCCTTTAAGAATCTCATTAAGAAATATCACTCGATGCCGCCGATTGGCGACCGTCTCCAGATTGCTTTTCGCAAAGAGAAACATTTCATTAACTTGTTCCCATGCCTCATCCGGTAATAATTCCCTGGAAGTGCGAATATTTTCCCTGGCCGCGCTTAATGACGAAAACAACGACCCCGGATAACTGTCATCGGCTAAAAGAAATCGGGTTATATTGCGCTCATTGGCGACGTTATTTTTTTCGTAGAATTCCTTTTCTGAGGCATTGATCAGGATCATTTGCCGCCATCCCATTTCAACACCCTTGGGTAAGTCCATTAATAAATTCATGTGCACACTAACCAGCCTGGCAATATTTTCTGTTCGTTCCAGATATCGTGCCAGCCAATATAGACGTTCTGCCGAGCGAGATAACATTAGCTGCCCTCCATATTAATAATCCAGGTATCTTTACTGCCGCCGCCTTGCGAGGAGTTAACCACCAGTGAACCTTTTCTCAGTGCCACCCGGGTTAAACCGCCGGCCGTTACAAAGGTGTTTTCGCCTTGCAAAATAAAGGGGCGTAGATCAATATGCCGCGGTTCCAACTTGCCTTTGCACAAGGTTGGTGCGGTAGAAATCGCTAATGTGGGCTGTGCTATATAATTACGCGGATCTTTTTGAATAATTAGCCGGAAGTTTTCTACTTCCTTTGCTGTGGCATGAGGCCCGACCAGCATTCCGTAACCGCCCGACTCATTGGCAGGTTTTACTACCAGTTCCGCCAGATGTTCCATCACATAATCAAGATCATCTTTATTACTGCACAAATAAGTCGGCACATTCGGCAATATCGGCTCTTCATGCAAATAGTAACGAATCATTTCCGGCACATAGGCATAGACTACTTTATCGTCGGCAACACCCGCACCGGGTGCATTAGCCAAGGCGACATTGCCGGCTTTCCAGGCTCGCATCAAGCCCCGCACTCCCAGTGTTGAGTCTTTACGGAATACCTCAGGATCAAGAAAATCATCGTCTATGCGCCGGTAAATCACATCGATTTTTTCCAATCCTTCAATCGTGCGCATGTAGACACAATCATCTTCATTGACCACCAGATCCTTGCCTTCAACAAGTTGTGCGCCTATTTGCTGGGCTAAATAGGCATGTTCAAAGTAAGCTGAGTTGTAGATGCCGGGGGTTAATACCACACAGATAACTTGCCCATTTTGGTGCGGAGCAATTGACGACAGCATGTCATGCAAGTGGGTGGGGTAATCATCAATCGGCAGAATATCAATATCCTGTAACAGTTCAGGAAAAACGCGTTTGGTGATAACCCTGTTTTCCATCATATAAGAAACCCCGGATGGAACGCGCAAATTGTCTTCCAGAACATACATCATGCCATCTTTGTCACGCACCAAATCTGTGCCGCAAATATTAGCCCATACATTGTAACTGGGCTTCATCCCTATGCATTCCTTGCGAAAGTTTTTAGAACTGTTGATAATCTCTCCAGGCATTTTTCCTTCCTTGATAAAGGCTTGCTCGCTATAAACATCACTGATAAAACAGTTTAAAGCGGTTAAGCGTTGCTTTAAGCCTTTTTCTATAATTCGCCATTCTCTAGCATCAATGATACGTGGAATGATGTCGAAAGGCCATGCACGGTCTATATTTCCTTCATCACTGTAGACTGTGAAGCTAATACCCATTTCCATTATTGCCAGTTCGGCAGCTATTTTTCGCTTGTCTATGTCCTCTTTTTTAAGTGAATTTAAATATTGGCATAGGCTGTGACTGACCGAACGCGATTGAAATTCAGAATACATCAGTTCATCGTAAGCAATGTCAGTTTTATAGTTTTTCCAGATTGATTTCATGGCACTTCACTATTATTGTTTGGTTTTATAAAAATAAAGCATGAATAGTGCCATATTTTAAATATAGTGGCTATACAATGATTTTATTGTCTTGCCGATAATTAAATTTATTCTGACATTGGCTTTAAACGCTTACGGTAAATAAAAAGTATTTTTTTCTTTCCACGAAGCTTGATTAATAAGTTCCCTTGTTGTATGAAGTTTTCAGGTGATGAAGAAAAGGGCGTATAGGTGAGACGCGATTTGCGCGCCTCTACAGGGTCTTATTCTGACAAAGCAAAACCGATTTTAATGGTAACTTGCCAGTGCGCAATCTTACCATCGACTATATGTCCACGGGTTTCGACGACTTCAAACCAGCGCATATCCCTAAGCGTTTGTGATGCTTTACTAATGGCATTTTCGATGGCTTCTTGAATACCGTCAGTTGACGAACCGGTCAGTTCTATTTTTTTGTAAATATGATCAGACATAATATGTTCTCGTAGTGTGTAAAAAGTTTATAAAATTACTTTCCTTAGTTCCTGCAAGCGTTCCGGGGTACCTATATCCATCCAGAATCCTGCAAATTTTTGCCCTGAAACACGCTGGCTTGCTATGGCCTGGCGTAACAAAGGACCAAGTTTACTGCTTCCAGCGGGAATATTGCTGAACAGTTCAGGGCGGTAAAGGCCAATACCGCTGAAAGTGAAGCGCTCCGTGCAGTTTTCAATAACCTTGCCCGTTTTATCCAAGCCAAAATCTCCCTGTGGATGATGTTCCGGGTTGTCGACCAGGACTAAATGCGCTAAATCAACCGTCAGGTTTTTGAGTTCGGAAAAAGCAAAATCCGTGGCAATGTCGCCATTGACCACCAAAAATATTTCGTCGCCCAATAAAGGCAAGGCATTAATAATGCCTCCCGCTGTTTCCAGTGCCTGTTCGCCTTCGGGCGAATAGTGAATACTTCCGCCATACCGCTGACCGTCACCCAAATGGTCTTCTATTTTTTGACCAAGATGGGCATGATTTATAATTATGTCATGAAAACCCGCAGAAATCAGTTGATTAATGGTATGTTCAATTAAAGCTTTACCGGCAACAGGTAGTAGGGGTTTGGGGATGTGATCCGTCAAGGGACGCATTCTCTCGCCGCGTCCAGCGGCTAAAATCATGGCTTTCATAGTGTTATAAGTTCCTCGCCCCTGTCCTCTTGTTTAGGGAAAGAGCATAATATGCCGTTTGCAGATAGAACATGATCTTGCAGAAAGTCACTGAACTCAACAAGTTCGGGATAGATTGTGCAAACAGTCGTAACATAGTTCAGTGTGCGCGGTATGTCGTTAAGATAGTTGGACTTGCCGTCTCTTAAGTGCAGCCTGGAAAAAATACCGATCGCTTTGAGGTGGCGTTGCATCCCCATCAGATCAAACCAGCGTTTAAACTGGACTGGATTACAGGTTATGAGTTTCGCGCGCATAAGTTTTTGATAGTACTGTGTCATCCACAGTTCAACCTGTTGATGCGGCCAGGCGATATAACAATCCCGCAAGAGTGACACCAGATCGTAAGTTATCGGGCCAATGACAGCGTCCTGAAAATCAATGACGCCTGGGGAATCGTCGTTTAAAATCATAAGATTGCGCGAATGGTAATCCCTGTGCACGCAAATAACGGGTTGCTCCAATGCTGAATTGACAAGCGTAATGCGCACTGATTCCCACATTGATGCAGGAATCTCAATGTCCAGCAATTGATTTAAAAACCAGTCTTCAAAGATACCCAGCTCTCGTTGCAAGAGTGATTCGTCATAGCCAGACAAACCACAGCCTTGTATAGCCGTATACAATTGCATTTTGTATAGAGTGTCTAAAGCGCTTTGATATAATTCGGTAACATTGTGTGCATTGAGTTGATCTAAAAAACACTGCGAGCCGAAATCCTCCAGCAGTAAAAATCCGTCACTGAGGTTTTGTTGAAAAATAGCCGGTACATTGACGTGAGAACGCGCCAGTAACCCGGCAATCCTTATAAACGGTTCGATGTTTT
>JBBQCU010000061.1:0-11466 GCA_038319065.1 Methylococcales bacterium | reverse complement strand
CTGTGAGGTCGTTGCGGGCGCGAGTGAAGATATCAGCGTTACCGAAAGCATCCTGCTGATGTTCCAGCCAATAGTTCTTGCCGTAAAAGTCGGTATCATCGTCGCGCACCAGTAATTGCTCGGGCGGCATGTCTTTGAGATATACAAGAGTCCCACAGGCTCGGCATTCCCCGTACTCAGCACCAAACGGAAGAAGATCTGCATTGCCGCACCAACAAGCTCGAGTGTTTAGTTTAATCGTCATTACAGCGTGCTCGTTAATAATGTTCCGGGTAAATCAGCTACGCCATGATGGGTTAGCACGGGTATTCCATTTTTCATGGCAAAGCCAACTGACAACTGCCCTGCGTTAGTGACAACACACACTGTTGAATAACGAGACGCCCACTCTTCGTGTGAAATGAATTGCCTTCTTTCCCATTCTGACTGTGCCACTGCAGCCAGGCCAATCTCAAACGTATACTCGCCAGGGCCTAGCTGCAAAGCGATTTCCTGTCGGCAAACAACCCGGCTTCCTGCTCCCAACCCTAATGGTACATCATTATCGTATTGCCAGGCATTCTTACCGTGAACAATAACACCTCGATCATTTGTGATTAGAACGCCACATAGAGGTACGCCAATATTTTCGGTAAGTTCGAATTCGTAGTAAAAAACCGCTAAATCGCCCTGGCGAAAGCTGCTACACGGCTGCCCAGCTTCGTTGCAGAGAGCTACTCCAGTACAACGAGCCTGACCATTGCTGACCTGTGACTTGTTGGTCAGGTCTATAAAAGCCTCAGGCAACGGGCGTTCGATTGATGGGGTGCCATGAGCGGTAGCTTCGGATACTATTGGTTCTGTCACCGGTTTATTTCCAACCTGTACTTGTGGTTGGTGCTGTAAATAGTAGTGTTTCGAAGCCTCGGAAGATGTCCCGATAAATCTCTGCGAGCCATGATCCAGCAAGATAGCTCGTTCGCAGTATTGCTCGATTTCCGGCATAGAGTGCGAGACTAGCAAAATTGCTGCTCCTGAATCTCGCAATTGCTCCAGACGGGCATAACACTTTTGCCGAAAAAAAACGTCCCCTACCGCCAGCGCTTCGTCGATAATGACGATTGAGGCATCGATATGCGCCTGCACGGCAAATGCCAGACGCACGAACATGCCGCTTGAGTAGGTCTTGACGGGTTGGTCAATAAATTCACCAATGTCGGCGAACTCGACGATCTGGCCGTAGCGGGCTTCGATTTCTTTTTGGGTGAGCCCGAGAATGCGTGCATTCAGGAAGACGTTATCTCGTCCGGAAAATTCCGGGTTGAAGCCGCTGCCCAGTTCCAGCAGCGCGGCAATGCGGCCTTTAACATTCGCTTGGCCACTCGTCTGTGCCAAGGTTCCTGCAAGAATTTGAAGCAAAGTACTTTTACCACTGCCGTTACGGCCAATGATGCCGAAAGTTTCTCCGCGCCTCACTTGAAACGAGACATTTTGCAATGCCCAGAATTCGCGAAAATAAATGGGCGGGACACGATGTTTCAATATGCCCAAGGCTACGCCTGCGCGATTGGCTGTCTGGTGTAAACGGGGCAAGACCAACTGCTTTAACCTGTCACGGGGCGTATTGTAAATTTCATAACGTTTGCTCAGATTACGAACGTCGATGGCTATTTCATCAGAGGACATCAGCAAATCCTCGGCGCGATTTCTGGAACCACCAGTAACCGATTTGGCAGATCGTTAGGCCAATAGCCAAACTCATCGCCCATTTATCCCACTGGAGCGGCTTGCCCCACAGCATCAGGTCGCGTAGCTGAATAATAGGGAGGGTAATCGGATTCCACATCAGGAGCGTCTGATAGGCTTCGGGTAGTGCATCGATCGGATAAAAAACCGGGGCCAAGAAAAGCGCGACGGTGGTGACCATACCCATGGCCTGAGAAAGGTCTCGAAGGTAAACGCCAAGCGAGGCGAAAACCCAAGAAAGGCCCAGTATCATCAAGATCAGGGGGAAAAGAATTATGGGGGTGAGTAATACACCGAGATGAACAGTCACGCCAGCCAAGAGACAAAAAACCAGAAGAACGCCGAAGCTGACGAGAAAATGCAGTAAGGCAGAGAACAATGCCATCCACGTCAGTATTTCGAGTGGAAATACTACTTTTTTGACATAGTTAGGGTGGCAGGTGATCAGGCTTGGTGCTCGGTTGAGACATTCGGCGAAAAAACCGTGAATGATCATTCCCGAAAAAAGTACGATGGCGAATGTAACCTTGCTTTCTTCTCCTACTCCCCATTTGGCCTTAAATGCCACACTGAAAACGACGGTATAGATAACTAGCAGCAACAAGGGGTTGAACAAAGACCAGACGACGCCCAACATAGAACCCTTATAGCGCCCGATGAAGTCACGTTTGACCAGCTCCCAAAGCATTCCCCGGTACCGCAAAAGGGCGCCAAGCATCGCAACTGGCGTGGCAGGGTGATGACTACTCATTTTGTGAGGCACCCAAACAAACTAAAAAATATCATTATGTACGTCCACTGTTTTCTTCGAAGCAAAAGATGTTACCCCGCCTTTGTATCTTCTGCTTTGCGGCAATAGTGTGCCTCCCGGAAACACCTCATGCAAGAGACTTTGTCGATGACTCCAGCGTATGATCAGTTTTGGGCACCATTCATGAGATATCGTCCACAACCGGGATTCTGCCCCACCGCAAAGAATTATTGGAATCAACCGCACGAATGTTCCTTGGATATTATTTTGCCGCCTACTAAAATTGTATAGTACAACAAGTTATAAAAAGCTGAAAAGTATATCTCACGAAGGGGAGGGGAAGCAATTATAAATTTGGAAGTTATTTATAATCAACTAGATAAATTGCATGGATTGGGTTTAGTAGTTAATATCTTTACTCTTTGTAACGCCCTTAAGTTCTAATCTGTCAGATTAATGCCTAAGCCCGTTATAACAGCCGGGAAGCGGGTATTCATTACCATGGATAGTAAGCTCAAACCCTTCCATGGAGCCCGGATTCCGGCACAAATCCGTCTGGAACGAATTTGCATTAATTCGAAGAGCATTAGGCAGGATAGCCCGATGTGAATTCAAACCGGAATGACAATCTTGTGCGCGCGTACCAGGATTTTTCGCGCAATGTCCGGCGACAACTATCTTGGCGGGGGTAAAAACAAATTTAAAGTATTTATTTGGTAGTTGCCAACAACAATATCAGAAGACTCATTTAGCCTAGTCCTTTGGTTAATTTCCTCCAGCAAATTTGCAAAAAAACACCCGAGCAAAAAAAACGCAACATGCTTGCCATGTGCCATCTCAAATACTTGAAATCCTGATGACTGCTCCGGCGTGCCTGATGAACGACTCGAGCAGCCGGACATAAAGCCACTTCATAGCCCAGCAACCGGAGTCTAGCGCATAAATCAACGTCTTCATAGTAAAGAAAAAATTTTTGATTAAATCCATTTAGTTGCTTGAATATATCGCATGGAAATAACATGAACATGCCTCCCACCCAGTCGGGGAAAATCGGCTCATTCTTTACAATATAATCGCTACCCTTACATTTTCCCAATGCCTTGCAAAGTATCTTGAACGGGGTGGGGAAATAACGGGCACTATCTTCCATTTCCCCATCCTCGCCCAGCACAACTGGAGCTACCACTGCTACGGAAGAAGTTTGCAAACACAAGAGTAATGCCGGAAAAGGATTTTCATTAAGCCGGATGTCGGGATTCATTACACAAAAAAAACGCCCTGTTGCCTGCGAGAACGCCTGGTTTTGGTTGACAGCGAACCCTTGCGGCTTTGCATTACGAATAATCCGTACCGGAAACCAATAATTCTTTATGTTAACAGGCAGTGCTTCATCCAAATTAATCGTAAGAATAAATTCAAGCGATGAAGCGCGGCAATGTTTATTAATATCATGCAGCAGATTGTTAATTAAGTCCATTTGCATGTGACTGATAACTGAAATTGAAATTATGGCTATGCTCCCTATGACTTTATTTTTATGGAACTTATAACGCTATTAATCCGCAAAACGATTCATTGATTGGCAGCCAACAACATCAATAATTCTCGCCAATTACTGACAAAAGGCGATTCAAGAGGGGTTGCGACTGCACCGGAAAATTTAAAACTTCCATCCATTATGGATTTCATTTTATTAGCCAATCCTATGGCATCAAAGGGATCAATAAAACTGACCTTATCATAGGTACCGACCGTTTCATGGGCGTAGGGAAACTCCGCGATTAACAAAGGCTTACCCAATGCCTTGGCTTCACTGATTGGCAATCCCCACGTTTCAAGCCGGGACGGGAATAGTACGCAATCACTTTCATGATATTGGTTCATCATTTCCCTTTGATTTTGCCGGCCTATGAATGAAATACCAGAGGTCTCGCCATATCGCCTGAATAGATAAGCCGCATACCTGTTTTCACCACCATCCAATGTTAACCGGACCTCAAATCCTGAAATACCGGCCTGGTTCAGATGCTTCGCCGCCTCGCAGACAAGCTCAATATTTTTGGGCACCCGAGGCAGTGCAGGATAAAAAAATATAAATTTTTCTCCGCTATTTTTCCCTCTAGGTATTTTAATTGGTTCAGAAGAAACAACCGGATGCGCAACAATCACATTCCTTACGCCGTATAATCGCTTAAATTCTTGACGTATCCATTCTTGTTGAACAATAACATAGGTATTACGCCGTATACCTATGCCGTATAAGTAGCGATAAAATAGATTGAACATTAACAGTCTTGGATCTAACCACGCATCGCGTAACGAGATTTTATAAAATGGAGCCGGATTATGACAGTAAACCGCTTGACAAGGCGCTTCCACCCACGCAGTAATATCATGTAATGACAGCCATATATCAGGATTTATAACTTTTGAGAGCTTTCGAAAATGCCACCACTCGTAGTAAAGCCGAATGAACCATGACCGTTTAGCCAGAGGAAATTCTAAAAATGTAACGCCTGATGATTCGATTAACGATAGGTTATTGACCAATACAATGACATCCCAATCATTTCCCAATAATTCTTCAGCCGCAGCAACACAATCACGAAGAACAGTAAAGGGACCGCCTTCAACTAGATTAACGGCCGAAATAACCAGTTTTTGTTTTGTTTTTGTATCCATTAAGTTTTTGTCCAGTAGCTTGGCCGCCCCGTCATTCTCCTGCCAAAATCAATCAGTTTTCTCGTCGCCTGCTCGCCTATTAAGTTCCATAATAACAATCGAATATACACCCTTATCATAGCCATCGACCAAATCCAGCCTGGCAAGGGTCGTCCATGCATCCGTTGAGCACGTCTCAACTCTCGCATTGCCAGCAAAGTATTATCAGGTTTACTGCTGATGCCACCTTGCCGCATTGCAACGATAATGATGTCAGGAATAAAAAACGCATCGGACGTCTTTAACTCGCGTAACAATAATTCGTAATCGCCGGTTATTTGGAATGACTCATCAAATTTGCCGTGTTTTTCAAATAAGCTGCGCCGGTGCAATACGCCTTGATGATTAATACACATAACCTGCATGAAGCGCGCCTTTATTTTCTCCCAGGGTTCGCCGACGGAATATAGATTTTTACAGTCATCACTGACTAACATGGATTGCCCATAGGCAACATGTATGCTTTCCGGAAGCTTTTCGAGATGCGCCGATATTTGCTCTAATACCTGTAAATCCCAAAAAAAATCATCCGCGCCAAGAAAGCAGATCCACTCCCCTTGAGCTTGCGTCAACCCTTTATTCCACGCGTTGTATATACCTAAATCAGGTTCAGAAATCCAATAACTGATCTGCGCCTGATTCGCCATCAGCAAATCGACCGTTCCGTCATTCGAGCCACCATCAATAATTATAAGTTCTTTGTTTGGATAGGTTTGTTTCGAAACACTATTGATACATTGTTGCAACGTTTTGGCACCGTTAAAAACAGCGACAATAATAGAAATTAAAGGTGCAGACTCCTGATTCATTGCTTCATTTTTTATAAATGTGATCGTTTAAGATATGCGGAGTTCCCTGCAAATCATTACTAGCTTGCCCAATTAAACCTGTATTGTCCTGATCGGTATTCAGGTGATTACTAGTTTTACCTTGAAAGATGGATTTAATTCCGAAGTGCCGGAACGACGTTATTTCTATGAGTTGCGTATTGGCTGAATTAAACTAACCAGCAGCATAATTACTGATAAAATCTGTATACGCACTTTTCAATCCGGCCGGCAATGAGGTCGGAGCAGACCAGCCAAGTTTATTCAACCGAGAGACATCCATCAACTTTCGCGGCGTGCCATCAGGTTTTGAAGTATCAAAAACTATTTCACCCGAATACCCCACTACCTGTTTTACCTGTGCAGCCAGATCACCGATGCTAATATCTTCACCAACTCCAATATTCACGAGCGGGGGTTCAAACTTACCGCTCACGGTCTCATCACTACCCAGCAGTTCGTCAAATGAGTCATTCGGCAGATTCATCAGATAAATGCAGGCATCAGACATATCTTCGCTATAAAGAAACTCCCGCTTGGGCGCACCTGTGCCCCAGACTACAACTTCTTTTGCATTGGCTCGCATGGCCTCATGGAACTTGCGGATCAGTGCCGGGATGACGTGGCTATTCTCCAAATGATAGTTATCTCCAGGACCATAAAGATTAGTCGGCATCACTGCCAGATACTTTGTCCCATACTGCCGGTTATAACTCCAACACATTTCAATACCGGCAATCTTGGCCAGTGCGTAGGGCCGATTGGTCGGTTCCAGAGGACCAGTAAGCAAATACTCTTCTTTCATCGGCTGGGGTGCCAACTTGGGATAGATACAACTGGAACCAAGGAACATCAGTCTTGTGGCATTGTTCTTGTATGCCGCATGAATAATATTTGTCTGAATAGCAAGGTTGTCGCGGATGAACTCTGCCGGATAGCTATTATTGGCCAATATGCCGCCAACCTTGGCAGCCGCCAAAAATACGTAGTCAGGTTTTTCCTGGGCAAAAAAAACTTCCGTAGCGGTTTGGTTAGTGAGGTCAAGTTCGGCATGAGTGCGCAAAATCAAGTTGGTATATCCAGCCTGCTTCAGATTTCTCATGAGAGCCGAACCGACTAAACCGCGGTGCCCGGCTATATAAATTTTGGAATTTTTATTCACGGTTGTTTCTCTCTACTCGTGGTAATCATAAGCAGCATAGCCGTGTTTCTTAACCAGCTCATCCCGCTTGGCAGACTTAAAGTCTTCTCTAACCATTTCGGTGACCAACTCCTGAAAGCTGGTTTGTGGTACCCAGCCCAGCTTTTCTTTTGCCTTGGTAGGGTCGCCCAGCAAAGTTTCCACTTCGGTAGGGCGGAAGTAGCGCGGATCAACCTTGACGATCACCTTGCCGTCCGCGCAAGTACCGATTTCCTCCACCCCTGTACCCGTCCAGGTAATCCGGATATCTAATTCCTTGGCAGCAGTATCGACAAACTGGCGTACGCTGTACTGTACTCCGGTAGCAATGACAAAATCATCGGCTTGATCCTGTTGTAGCATAAGCCATTGCATTTCCACATAGTCGCGGGCATGACCCCAATCTCGCAGAGCATCCAGGTTGCCTAGGTAAAGACAGTCTTGCAGACCCAGTTTGATGCGAGCCAAGGCGCGCGTAATCTTGCGCGTAACAAAAGTCTCACCACGTATGGGTGATTCATGGTTAAACAGAATGCCGTTACAGGCATACATTCCGTAGGCCTCACGGTAATTGACCGTGATCCAGTAGCCATAAAGTTTTGCCACTGCGTAGGGACTACGAGGATAAAAAGGCGTAGTTTCCTTTTGGGGAATTTCCTGCACTAAACCATAAAGCTCTGAGGTAGAGGCTTGATAGAAGCGAGTCTTCTTTTCCAGGCCAAGCAGACGAATAGCTTCCAGGATACGCAAGGTGCCGATACCGTCGGCATTGGCTGTATATTCTGGTGTGTCAAAGCTTACCGCTACGTGGCTCATGGCAGCGAGATTATAGATTTCATCCGGCTGCACTTGCTTGATAATGCGGATCAGGTTGGTAGAATCAGTCAGATCTCCATAATGCAGGATGAAGTTTTTATTCTCGACATGAGGGTCTTGATACAGATGATCAATACGGTCGGTATTAAAAAGGGATGCTCGCCGTTTAATGCCATGGACTATATAGCCTTTTTTTAACAGTAATTCGGCGAGATATGCGCCGTCTTGACCTGTGACGCCTGTAATGATTGCAACTTTAGTCATATTTAATAATTTCCTTTGGAACTTTGAATTCTCTATGCGCTATTATTTTAACAGCGATGTTTCATGAAGCATGTTGGTCAGCTAATACATATTAGGAACGTGCACGAAATAACTTGACCCTTAATTTCAACAGTACAGCCAATTGTATCAAATATTACACTAAAATATTCGAAACCCATTACAGCAAGTGTTGCATTTGGTGATACAACCCAAAATGCAGATTATTTTCCTCGACAACAAAACCGGTTTTTTAAATTGCACATTCAGGAAGGAATCTATTTTCCTGATTTAACTTTATTAGCATGCGGCATGGACGGATTTCCTTTGCTTGCAGGAGAGTAAAATCTCAATGGATAACTGAAACTAATTCGATGAGGAACCTGGGCTAAATCAATACACCCCGTTTTTCTTAAAACGCCGAATATGCTGTGATGTGATGCCTCGATTGACCATTCGTTTTCCGCATACAATCGCGACCAAACGCGCATATCTTTCAGTTTTTTCCGGTCATGATAAGCGCTTAGAATTGCTCGTTCTAGTGATGCCTCGGAAATTTGTTCAGCCCAATAACCGGTAATATTCGGCACCACTGCATCCCTGACACCCGTCAAACCGAACCCGATGCTTGGAATACCGCAGGCTGCGGCTTCCAAAAAAGACTGTCCCAGCGTTTCTTCTGTGCTCGGTCCTACATGCACGTCAGCTGCGCTATAGGTTGCAACCAAAATAGAAGGATCAGTGACATAACCCATATAAATTGTCTCGATTCCCCCTATATCCAGTTTTACATCGGCATACCCTAAAACAATTAGCACTAAATCCGGGAGGTTAAGGCGGCTTATTGCCTTAACCAATAAGTCACCCCCTTTACGCTGGTCAGCCAAAGAGGTTGCACTAAATACAATGACAAACTTATCCAGGTCTATGCCTATTGCTTCCCGGCTAATGGTTTTATCTATAGGGCGATATATTTCCGTAGGAACGCCAAGGCGTATCAGCTCCACAGGACAATTGCCGCCTTGATGAGCTGCGCTCATTGCCTTTCTGGCAAACTGAGCAGTCCAGAGGGAGTTTGCAAGTAGGGTGGGCGCCTCTTCAAGCTCAAAACATAAAAACTTGTCTTTCCAGGCTTCAGCTATTTTGTCCGGTTTAAGCATCGGATATTCTTTGTAGGTCTCGCAGCTTGCATCACATCCAGACAAATACTTTTCACACTCGCCCGGATAGGTGCAACGTCCGGTTAGCAGCCAAAAATCGTGCAAAACCCAATAGGTAGGAAAATTTTTCGTAATTTCCCTCACCAACTCAAGAGACTGCGGATTAGAGCCATGAATGTTGCCAAAAATCACTACATCCGGCTTATATTTTTCTATGTCGCCAATTATTTTCAGTTGTTTAGCGTAACCATTGAGGATAAACAGCTTGACTTCATGGCCAGCCATGGCAAATCCTGACGCTATTCTTGCATGCGCTATACCTGCCCCAAACTGTCCTCCATGATCATTTATCATGGCAATTTTAAGATTCCTGGAAAAGTTAACCGCTGGACGTTGGCTGCCTTCTAATTTTATGCCCTTTTCGGCAGCAAATTGATCGCGCACCACAATCAATTCAGCCTTGAACCTGGATGGATTGGCAGTTTTCTGACCCGAATGCACACGAAATCTCGCAAGAGGCCTACCAATGACATGAATATTCGCACCACAATGCGCAAAACGCAGCCATAATTCATAATCCATGCTGTAATAAAGGTCTTCCCTAACCCGTCCTCCGGCCTTGTCCCACAATGCTTTAGTAAAAAAGACTTCTGGCTGATAGAAAAACTGACCCGCATTCCAGCCGTTATCCAAATCAAGAATATCCAGCAAAGGTAAAGGGCCATCAGCACATGCCGTCATGTGGCGATTGATCAAAACATCATTCTTATATACTTCACAAATCCCTGACACCATATCTGCAGAAGATGTCGAGAAAGCCAGAGCCACGGCTGCCAATGCACCGGGAGCAAGACGATCATCACTGTTTAGCCAGGTAACAATTTCGCCCGAGGCCATCGCAAAGCCCTTGTTTATTGCATGGCTTTGACCACGATCAGCTTCGCTTACAGCGTAAGCCAATTGATTTTTATACCGGTTAAGAATATCAACTGTGGAATCAGTCGAGCCCCCATCAATAATGATGTGCTCTATATTGGGGTAACCTTGATCAAGTACGGAAAGAATAGTCTCCTCAATATAGTTTCCCTGATTATAAGAGGGCGTTATAATTGATATTTTTGGCCAAGGCTTGCCATCGGGCAATGTGCCGGGCAATTCAATTTGCTTTTCTTGCTGATCCAACGTTATTGAAACTTGTTTTTTTGCCGCAACATATTGATACCATCGACGACGCAAGCCTCTTATTACTCGACGGGGAGTTAGTTTCATTATTCAGTTTTTATAATTGTTATTTAAACTTATTAAGTAGCCATGCCTTACCGGTACCTAAATAAAAATAAGTTCGAACATACAAAAAATTAATAGCAGTTAAAATTTTGTACAAAAGACGCCGGACGAGCGATAGACGCATAGATGCTGGTACAGTTATCCAGTATGTAAACCAGCCGCTTTCCACGCGCCATCCCGTTAACGGGGCTGTTAAGTAAATTGATTTAGTAGATAACGAAGAAATATTCAGTGCTTGAAAGACGCTTTTTTGCTCATCGATGATTTGGTCGATTTCTCGATAATAGCCGTCTCTATCTTCTGAAAGTTGACCTTGAAGCCGACGATGAAATCCCAACACTGCCCGCATTGTTATCAGTTCATTATGTTCTGCAAAACGTCTCCATAAATCCCAATCACCCGCAAGACGCAGTTGCGCATTCAAAGGGCCTGTTTTCTGCCACAAACTACCACGCCAGAACGTTCCTTCCTGCTGAAGAAATGGTAGTGTTCTGCCATCATAACGGCCTTGCCTTAAATAGATCCTCGCGAAAGCACAAGGACTATCTCTGACATCAACAATAGTCCCTTCGCTTAAAATCAAGCAAGGAAGACCCGTGATCCATACTGAATTTTCTGAACTATTTAGAAAGGAAGAAGCCGTTTGGATAGCCCCTACAGCAAATTTGTCGTCAGAATTTATCCAGGTCATCAAGATGTTTTCGGGCGCGACGTCCCGCACTTTCCAAAATAATTTTT